>DAOVUR010000004.1 GCA_030632465.1 bacterium
CAGGTTGCATATCAGCACCCTTCAACACTTCATCAATCAAATACGTTGTCGTCGTCTTTCCATTTGTGCCAGTTACGCCAATCATCGTTAATGATTCCGAAGGGTCACCATAAAAAGCAGAAGATAATTTTGCCAACGCCAACTTAGAATCGGCAACCTGCACAAAACAGATATTCTTTATTGTTCCAGCACCGCAGCCTTCAATGTTTTTACAGTCGTCAACATTATGCTCCGAAACAACCACCGTTGCACCACGTTCAATCGCACTTCCCGCAAAAGCCCACCCATCCTGTTGATACCCAGCGATAGCAACAAACATATAGCCAGGCCGCACATACCTAGAGTCGCATACCAGCCCAGCAATAGCGCTATCGGCATCGCCCTTAACCGACACATACTCAAATCTATTTATTAATTCTCCGATTTTCATTCTCTATTAACCATCCGCTATTTTCTAACGCCGTAGGCACCTCAATTATTCACTATTCATTATTAGTTATTCGTTGCCTTTGCCGGCATGATATCAAGGCAGCGAACTGACTGCTCTGCGATCTGACTAAAAACTGGTCCCGCAACTGTACCGCCGTAATAACCATCATGAGGCGTATCCACTACAACAATAATTGCAATCTCCGGCTTATCAGCAGGAAGAAAACCAACAAACGATGCTATGTAATCTGTTTTAGAATATCCGCCCGGCACGGCCTTTTGCGCTGTACCAGTTTTGCCAGCAACCTTATACCCAGCAACACGCGCCTTTTTTCCTGTCCCGCCATCTTCAGTAACACGCGCCAATAACCTACGCATTTTCTTAGCCGTTGCCTCAGTAATAACACTTCTTACCACATCCGGCTCACGACAATATAACTCCTCACCATTACTGCCCACAATCTTCTTTACCACATGCGGCCTCACTAAATATCCTCCGTTGGCAATTGTGCAATAAACACTCAGCACCTGTAACGCGGTTGCCGCAACCCCTTGTCCAATAGCTATACGACTTAGACTTATACCCGACCAGTTAGAAACATCATGTAAAATACCAACCTCTTCGCCCGGCAGATCAATACCAGTACGATACCCTATGCCAAACTTCTTAAGATATTGATAGTATCGTTCTTTTCCTATCATTAACGCCACCTTCGCCGTTAAAATATTACTAGATTTCTTTAAGCCATCAGCCACTGTCAATGAATCATACGCATGCGAATCACGTAATATTCTGCCTTTATAGAACCAAGACCCTTTTTCACAATCTATCGTTGCATCTTCTGATACGATATTCTCATTAAAAGCTATCGCAAAAGTAATCGCCTTAAAAGTGGAACCAGGCTCATAAACATAACCTATATTTCTATTCAGCCTAAGGTTATCAGTAGACTTATTAAATTTATTCAAGTCAAATGATGGGCGACTAGCCATTGCCAGAATCTCACCCGTATTAATATTCTCTACAATCGCCCATGCACCACTTGGTGTATGCTTCTCCATTACATCATCTAAGGCCTGCTCAACAATAAATTGTATATTCTGATCAATGGTTAACGTAATATCTGCTCCCTTAATCGCAGGGATATTCCGCCCTTCTGCCCAGTACAATTCCTCTCTTTTCGCATTTAAACGGGAACCAACCACCCCCGAACAACCACGTAAATATCTGTTTGCCTGCTGCTCAATACCAGAACTACCAACACCGTTATTGTTAACAAAACCTAACACATGACATAACATCTCATGCTGAGGATAGTATCGTATAGTTGCTGCATCAAAATGCACTCCTGTCAGTTTCGCCTCATATATACCGTCTAACTTTGTGTCTGGCACAAATCGCTTTACGGAATAGTACCTCCTCTTACTGCTTAGCCCTTTTATAAGTTTATCAACAGGCAGATCAAGTTCAGACGCCAACTTGCTTGCTACCTCATGAACGCACCCTTTTTCACTTATTACTGCCGGATCAGCTTTAACATGCTTGGCATCTAAAGTTAATGACAAGATATTGTTCTTACCATTCCGGTCAAAAATACTACCGCGCCGCGCAATAATCTTTCGCTCACTGTAATACCTTTTTTCTATGCTCAGGACAGTACTCTCATGTTCCCCAATATGCAAAAAGGCTAGGCGAAAGCCCAGCCCTACAAGCGCAATTATCAATATGCCCGAGGGCCATAACAGACGTAACATGGAGCTTTTATCAGTCATTCATAACAGTTCCTGTGATCCCTGCTCTGGTAGTTAAACGTGAACCCAAACTGGCAATACGTTGTTTACGTGCTGCTGGAACATTTAAACGTACTACCTGCCTAGATGTTGGCCAAGTCATAACAATGTTGTGCCGCCGCAAGGCTGCAGAAATCTTTGCAGGTGCCTTTTCTTCCATCCAGCGACACTCTTCATTCACATAACGTTTTTTCAAGGTAACCCGCTGCTTCTCCATCACTTTAATATCAGCACCTAATAACTGACACGAATAGACCAGATAGGAATATACAAGTGCAGTTAAAACTACAATAATTACAATACCAACAAAGGGTGCAGGATACGCTTTTCCGTTCACCGTCTTTTTTCTATTTTTCCGTTTTTTTATCTTCATAAACTTTCCCCTCCGCTAACTAATAACCAACTTAGCCACTCGCAACTTTGCAGAACGAGCACGTGGATTTGTTTCATTTTCAATATCACTCGCCATTACTGGCTTACGATTTATAAGCTCCATCAAAGGCATCTCTCCTACCCATTCACTGCCACCGGCCATCAATGAGACATGTTTTCCAACATGTGATGCAAAAAATCTTTTAACTATTCTATCTTCCAAACTATGAAAGCTGATAACTGCCATCCGTCCGCCATCCTTCAACAACGAAAGTCCGCCAACCAAACCGCGACTCAAGACATCCAGCTCTTGATTAACTGCTATACGCAACGCCTGAAATGTTCTCGTTGCCGGATGAATACGCCCGCGACGACCACCAACAGCTTTCTCAACCAACTCCGCCAATGCTAAAGTCGTAACAAGCGGATTTTCATCTCGCTTCGCAACAATAACCTGCGCAATACGACGCGCTCTTGGCTCTTCCCCAAATGTCCTCAATATCTTTCGTAACTCATACTCAGGCAAATTATTAACTAAATCTGCCGCAGTCTCGCCACACGACTTATCCATTCTCATATCTAACGGGCCTTCCTTCATGAAACTAAACCCGCGTTCCGCCTCTTCTAACTGATCCGAAGAAACACCAATATCCATCAAAATCCCATCAACTTCATTAAAACCATTCTTTTGAGCAATCTCTGCAATATCAGAAAAATTACCATGCGCAAAAGTGCACTGATCCTGCCACTTCATCAAACGCCGCTCCGCACGTTCCAATGCCTGCTCATCCTGATCAATCCCCAGCAAACGCCCTTTTGATCCCAGCGCCTTCAACAAAACTTCCGAATGCCCGCCAGACCCTAATGTTCCATCTATATAAACTCCGCCCGGCACAACATCCAACAGATCCAAAACCTCATTCACAAGAACAGATTTATGAATCTCATTATAATCCGACATACTCTGCAGCTTCCTGTAAACTTGTATTATCCATCACAACCGACTTCTCGTAATTCTCAGGACTCCAAAGTTCAAAAGAATCAAAGGCACCAACCAGCACAACCTTATCTGTCAACTGCGCCTTAACAAGAAGACTATCCGAAATACGTATGCGCCCTTGGGAATCCCAGGAAACTAAATCTGACTGCGAAGCAAGAACTCGTGCAAACTGACGCGCCTTCTTATCAGCAATGGAATGCTGACGCATCTTCAATATACGCTCCTGCATCATAGATGCCGGAATAACCGACAAACAGCAATCGTGTATATGGGGCAATATATACAGATTCTGAGGAGACCCCACCTGTGCACGCCAGCCTGACGGAATAGTCAACCTGCGCTTCGGGTCAAGCGAATGAGTATGAGTGCCGACAAATATGCCTTGCCCCTCAATCTCCTTCTCTAAGAATATGTTCGCGCTGTCCATTATGCACCCTTTCTTGACACAATACACCACATCGCCCCACCCTTTGTCAAAACAAAGACTGCAGTGATTTAATTTATTTTTTTGGGAATGTTAAGAAACAGCTGTATTTAACAGGATAAAACTATCGATAGACGGCTCTTCAACTGGAGAGATTGTCGAATGAATCAGCCTAAATCCACCCTCAAGAATGCACTTTCGCACGTACAGCTTTCCGGCCTGCCACTATTCAGGTCTATTTAACGACAGTGCCGCTAGGTAATTCACCATCAATAGTGACTAATCTTAGTAGATCACCGCTACCAGCTGCGAGAATCATACCATTAGACTCAACACCTCTAATTTTGGCTGGCTTCAAGTTTGCCACAACAACTATCACTTTACCCGGCAACTCTTCAGCTTTATAATTTAAGGCGATGCCAGCGACTAATTGACGTTTTTCGCCGCCAATTTCTACCTGCAGACGCAGAAGTTTATCTGCACCCTCGACCTTTTCAGCCTCAAGAATTGTAGCAGTCTTTAACTGAACCTTAGTGAAATCAGTATATTCAATCTGAGCAACACCCTCTGCCGCTCGGCGATCCTTGAGCGAAGCCGAAAGGCCGCCCGTATCTTGTTGCTTCTTTTTTTGCTGGTTCTGCTGTTTTTTATCATTACCGGAATCTTTTTTAACATTAATTCTTGGGAAAAGAGTCTTTAGAAGCGATACTTTTGTTCCAGCAACCGTTATCCCCCACTTGCTAAGCTCTTTATAATCAGGATCACCAACTTTTAAACCTAATGCCATGCGCAATTCGCTCATCTTTTCAGGCATCACAGGATAGAGCATGCCACTTATAATTCTTAATACTTCAGCAGCAAAATAGAGAACAGTTCCTAACTCTTCATATTTTCCTTCTTTACCAAGAGTCCAAGGTTGCTTCTTCTCAAAATATCTATTTACTTCACGAACAACACCTGCCAACGCTGCCAATCCTTGATCTATATGCATATTCTCGACACAATCAACCATCTTGGTAGCAGCATCAAGAGCAACTTGTTTTAAATTTTCTTCATCCTCACCTATTGGTCCAGGTTCCGGAATTTTACTATCACAGTGCGTGTCGAGCATCTTCATCAAGCGACTCAACATATTCCCAAGATCATTAGCCAACTCCGCATTATATCGACGGATAAATGCATCTTCAGTAAAGCTAGCATCCTGACCAAGTGTCATCTCCGCCATCAGGAAGTACCGGAACGGATCAACACCATACTGATCAATAAATTCCATAGGGTTCACCACATTACCACTAGACTTGCTCATCTTATCTCGACCAACCAGCCACCAGCCATGAGCAAAAATAGTTTCTGGCATCTCCAGCCCCATCGCCTTAAGCATGGTGGGCCAATAGACTGTATGGGTAGTAAGAATATCTTTACCTATAAGATGATATGATGCCGGCCACCACTTCTTGAATTTCTCTTCATCATCAAGATAACCAATAGCACTAATATAGTTCACTAGAGCATCAAACCAAACATACGTAACAAAATCATCATCAAACGGAAGATCAATTCCCCAGTCTAATCGACTCTTAGGGCGCGAAATACAGAGATCGGTAAGCTCATTACGTAGGAACCCAAGCGTTTCATTACGCCTATAATCTGGCTGAATAAACTTTGGATTATCATTAATATAATCAATAAGCCACTCTTGATACTTACTCATTCTGAAAAAGTAATTTGATTCACGAATACGATCCACCTCACGCCCACAGCCAGACTCAGGACATTTACCATCATCTAGATCTTTTTCGGTGTAGAAACGCTCACAAGTGACGCAGTACCAACCATCATATTCTGCCTTATAAATTTCGTCCTTATCAAAAAGATCCTGTAATATCTTCTGTACAATCTCTTTGTGTCGCGGCTCTGTCGTGCGAATAAAATCATCATTAGATATCTCAAGTTTCTTCCACAGCTCCTGAAACCTTACAACTGTAGAGTCAGCCTGTTCCTGTGATGTAATGCCATTTTTGGTTGCAGCCTGCGCCACCTTCTGCCCATGCTCGTCAGTGCCCGTCAGAAAAAATGTTGGTTCTCCTATCAATCGATGATAACAGGCAAGAACATCTGCCAAGATGGTAGTATACGCATGCCCAATGTGAGGCTGGTCGTTAACGTAATAGATCGGCGTTGTAATATAAAATTTCGAATTATCCATACAAATCATTTCCTAAAAAAGATGACACTTACACATCAAACATATACACCGCAATAACTATTATTGCGGTGCAAAGAAAAAGCAATAGCTCTTTGTAACTGATTACTACTCAAGACCAGGTTCAACATCAATTGCCGGCAGTTCTACTGGCAATTCTGCCAAAATAAGATCTTCATCAACATCAAGCAAGCCATCCTGTTTCGCAAAAGAATCTCTCGCAGCTGCGACAACCGCATCGGTAACATCAACCTGAGAAGTAGAATAAACCAGACGAGCACTATTATCTAATACTACCCACAATTTACGCTTACGCGACACTTCAATAATAAATGGATTCAAGCGTTTACGAAAAGTATGTAAAACTTTCTGCTGACGAAGCTGAACTCGTCCCTTAATTTTTATAATATGCGCAGAATACTCACGCGACATGCTGCTCATCTGCGCCTTTAGTTCAGCCTTTTCACTATCAGAAGTAGCCGCATCA
This sequence comes from bacterium, assembly GCA_030632465.1. GTDB lineage: Bacteria > Verrucomicrobiota > Kiritimatiellia > UBA8416 > CAMZLY01 > CAMZLY01. The sequence continues at coordinate 6,707 of DAOVUR010000004.1, forward strand.
AACTTAGCCTTCATCCCTTTGCCCACTGCCGCATATTCAGCATTCATCTTCTTAAGATCACCCGCCGCAATATCACGCCAATTCGAAAGATCAGCCTCAATCAAGGATGTAACACCTAAATCTTTAGCAGCTCGACTAAGATTAATTATACCAACTTTAGGGCGTCCCATATAAATAACCGAAACAATTAATAGCGCCGCAAGCATTAGAATATAGATAATCTCAAACATTCCCAACGATTTTTTTTCAGCCATAACAACAAACTCCTCCATGAAACGTTTAACTACTGCATAACCCTAACATCACTAGAGCTAGGGTTCATATTTTCTATAATAATAGTGTGCCCCATAATATCATATTTTTCACCTAATGCTACATCTGCTGTAACTGTCCGGTTACTAGTTGCTTGGTTAATCATAATGATACGATACTTATCTGGTGCACTATCGCGTGCCGTCGGGCCACTTACAGCAACTGATTGCGGTGAAACATTTCTCGCTGTTCGGATAGACTTAACAATAAGTGCACCACGCCGATCTTCACCTTGACTCTTAACACATTCAAAAACAAAAGCTTTCTCATCACTATTGATATCAATCAAAGTCTTAAAGACCGAGGATTTTATATCACAATACATAAACCCAAACACTGCACCTGACACTTGATCCTTAATATAGAATCTCGACAAGCCTTTATTACGCAGAGTGCCTTTGACAGCTTCCTCCATACCTTCACTGCCAACATATATTGCCGTCACCGAAACACGGTCCCTCATCTCTATAGTACCCAAAGCGGCATTTAAATACTGAACTGTAACCGTCTTCTGTATTGCCAATCCATTAATAGCGCACATACAGATTATACTCATCACAAAAACAGGAAACATTATTCGCCTCTGCATACCCATCAACCCTCCAGCATTCAGTAATAAACAAACTACAATTACATATATAAACAACAATCAGATCAAAATAGTATATAGAATTACACCAAGATGTAAATTCTTTCTTTTCAGCCAATCATCATATTTTCTTTACACAAACTACTATTACAACACTTTATCGCTCTATTTCCCCAAATTAACTCGCAACCTATAAATATTTCATCTATATTGCCAACTCACTTTTGAATATACACCTTAAGCAAGACTTTAAACCATGAATGACAATAGATTTGGCTGGATAGTTGGTGGCATTATATCAACAGTAATTGTACTGCTTCTGGCATTGCTAATTACGACCTGCGTCCATAAAACTAATTTAAAAAAGAGCCCCATACATAAAACAACTCATGTTAAAGAAACTTATGTATTACGTGACAAACCGAAACGTTTCAAGCCAAACACGTATAAACCTAATATAAAAGAGCAGGCCGCATCAGGATCTATAGACCTAGCAACATTCTCCCCCGGCCAATCACTCGTATTTGTTGACGATCCTCGCGCGTGGTGGGAAAGCGACAACGACAGAAATGATATAGAAGATGATCACTCCATGCATATTGCAATGGAAGCCCCACTCCGCCGCCTTATTGATCTTGTCTCTGAACGTAATGCCACCCTCAAAATACAGGATAGCTACCGCCCTGCAGGAGTTCACAACAAGAAATCACTACATAAAGAAGGACGGGCTATCGATCTGACATGCGACAAATTAGGCCTCGAAGAGCTTGCGAAACTATGCTGGATGGCCGGTTTCGACTGGATATTTTACGAAGCAAACTCCAGGGGCGGCGCCCATGTTCACTGCTCAGTCAAAAGAAATATTAAATAAATATAGATAAGTCCTCATGTAAATAAGGGCTAGACCATCTTTACCATTGACTTACACGCCCATAATTCATAGGATGTGTATAAGTTGAGGTGGGATAAGCTATAAAACAGTAGTATAAATTGATAATAAAGCTCTTTATTAGTAAGATTTAATCTGTGAAACCATAAAACAGTGAGGTAAGTAATGAAAAATATATTTGCAGCCATTGCACTAAGTGTATTTACTACAGTAGCACTAGCAGGGACAAACGTTGTGCCAACAGCATACGACTTCGAGACAGGCACTGCCGGTGATAACATAATCGAGCAATCTAACGGTTGGGTTGGCGCAGAAGTGGATGCCGCAAAGATCCTCGGCGAAACTTATATTTACACCAAACCTAAGCCGTTACCAGACCCACACACTAAAATCTTAAGCATCACTGCCGAAATAACGAATGAAGTTTCCAGTAGTGGCAGCGAAATTGTCTATGTTGACACAATGATCAACCCTACACCATGGGACTTAGAAGCGCCTCCTGTTGTTCCTGCAGGAGCACAGGTTGCTGCCTACGTTAACACTAATGGACACCTCGCTATTTGGCATAAGATAGAGAACTCCACAAATCAATGGACTGTTCTAGAAGATACAAGTATCACAACAGATGAATGGTTCCGACTAACTTTCAAAATGGATTACGTAACGACTGTAGGTTTTGGTCTTCATACATTCAGCGTAATACTAGATGGACAGGTAGTGACAAATGCCACAGGCGCTTACGCCGGTACTGGTGGCGAAAGATTCCTGATGGCATTTAACGATACCTCAATATCCTCAGTAACATTCCAGGGGACAGCTAAAATTGATGACTTCCACTACGCTACAAACAATCCTAACCCAGACGTAACTCTATACGCAATATTATCCAGTGTTGATAATGCAAGCAAAGTTGCTATCGCCCCACTTGGCACTACCTACGTAGAAGAAAACAGCAACCAGACATATACCATAACAACAGTCGGCGACGGCGTGGTTGGCGATGTCCTTGTTGACTCTGTCTCCATAGGTGCAACAAACTCCTACACATTCCTCAACGTCACAAACGCACATACCATCGAGGTAATTGCCGCCGTCACAGATACAACGAATGGCGTACCAATTGCATGGCTAGACTCTTACGGTATTACAGGCGGTGTAGATACTGCCGATACTGATGGCGACGGAACACTTGACTGGCAGGAATATGCAGCTGGTACTATTCCGGACGTATCAAACTCCGTCTTCCGCATCCTAGATGTTGTCTATGATGCAGGTGGCTCAAACTCCGTATCATACTACGCATCAACAAACAGTGGCGTAACAAACGGAATCAACATCATGAGAACAACTAATCTCATAGACTCCACATGGATCACTGTTCAGGAAGACTGGCCTCGTGCTGCTGACGGAACAAACGTTTGGTGGGATACTGCTCCTCCAGCTGATCCTGCATTCTACAAACCAGTGATTATCTGGGTCGTAGAATAACGATAATAGAATCGCAAAACGCGATACGGTTAACCCCGTATCGCGTTTTTTTGTTTCAGAGAATGCAAGCAGGCACATACTTCCAAGAGCTGACAGTCCAGTATGCGACGCTACCTCTCGGAGATAGGTAGCTACTCTAACTACCCGCGCCTAAACAGCCCACTTGTCCACTCATCTGCTTCAAACGTTTTGATCTGCACAAATCCAAGTTTCACAAATACCGTGCTAACCTTTTCATACTCCTCAGTAAGAATCCCGGCTAGCATTAACCTAGAATCAGGGCCAATAGCAACCAAAGATTCTATAACAGCAGAATATTCAACCAGTATATGAGCGAGAATATTTGCACATACAATATCAGCAGTTTTATCTATCCCCGGCTCCTTCAGATCAGCCACACGGAAATCTATCTCACCACCAACCCCATTTGCATCACTATTCTTACGCGCTATCTCCACTGATAATTCATCAATATCAATCGCAACAGTATCACGCAAACCTAACTTAACTGCCGCAATTGATAAAATTCCAGATCCGCAACCTAGATCAATAAATCTTTTTTCAGGAAACTCTTCACTAAGCTCATCAATAAAGTTAAGGCACCCCCTAGTCGTGCCATGATTACCCGTACCAAAACTCATGCCAGGGTCAACCTCAATCACGCAATCCCCCGCCTCAGCCTCATAAAACTCCCATGACGGCTTAACAACAATGTGCTTTGATACACGGGTTGTGTGAAAGAACTCCTTCCATGCATCCTGCCAGCTATTACTAGGCATACTACTGGTTGTCACACCCCACCTATTTGCTGGCGACAAATCTTGCAACAAAGATTCCACCTGCTGCCGTAAAGACTCCACCTCGCCAGCAGTATCACAAAACATCTCAACCACAGCACTATCTTCGTCCTCCTCATGCCATGATGTAGGATTACACCCTAACGTCTCCAGCATTGCCTGCACAATATCAGCAAACTCTCGCCCCGCCTCAATCCGCAGCACATAGACAAGATCATCCTCTTTCACACTATCTATCGATTCTTTTACAGTCATTTTCGTTTCCTATACATGCGGAGTCCATTTTTTCTTCCATCATTTTCAACTTTTAATTTTCAATTTTTCCTTCAATCGCCCTTATTCTCTGCAGTACGGGCGGATGACTATAAGTCAAAAATACCGTAAATGGGTGCGGAGTAAGATTGCTAAGATTATCCACCGAAAGCTGTTTTAACCCAGAGATCATGCTCTCACCAAGCCCCGAAGTCTCAGCTGCATAAGCATCAGCCTGAAACTCATGTTTACGAGAAATAATACTCTCAACAATCCCCACCAACATAGATACTGGCGAATATAAAAACCCGAACAGAAACAGACTCATATAGATAGAAAGATTATCAACTCCAAAAGCAGCAAATAACCCTTCATTATTTAAGCATAAGCCCAGCAAGAAAAACATAAAACAGCTAACAACCAAAGATCTGACAATAGCAGAAGGAATATGCTTCAGTTTATAATGCCCCATCTCATGCGCAATAATCGCTACAAGTTCATCCACAGAATGATTCTTGATCAACGTATCATACAACACAATCCTGCGCGTCTTACCAAAACCAGTAAAAAATGCATTCGACTTTGATGACCTCTTAGAGCCATCCATACAGAAGACACCCTTCATCTTGAACCCTTGAGATTTCGCATACGCCTCTATAGCATCACGTAGCTCTCCATCTTCCAGCGGTGTGAACTTATTAAAGATTGGCATAATCACATAAGGCGCAATAAACATCAGGAAAATCTGCAAAGCCGCAACAGCACCCCAACAATAGAGCCATGCCAAATCACCTAGCCCACCAAAAATCCATAGTACTAAAGAAAATATTGCACCACCCAGAATAAACATCAAAAGCATCGACTTAAAAAAGTCCGCCACAAAAGTCTTTGGCGTAGTACGGTTAAATCCATACTTCTTCTCAATAACAAAAGTACTATAGATAGAGAACGGCAAACCTAGAACAGTAACCGTCAGCATCATAAAATATGCAAAGCAAACTCCCGTCAAGATCGGCCCCAGCGATAGGCTTCTCACAATGCCATCGATCCAACCAAAGCCACCAGCCAGAATAAAGATTACTAAAACAACAGTATTGATAGAGTCAACAAATAATCCCCACCTAGTTGTCTCACGCAGATAATCCTGCGACTTGCCGTACTTCTCCGCATCATAATACCCCTTAAACTCCTCAGGAATATCAGGCGAAACAGCCTTAAGGTTCAAAAGATCAGACGTACTTTCCAATAGATAGCGAAACGCTATAATTGCCAATATTATAATCAGGTATATATTCATGGCAGAAACTATAGCAAAGCCTCCTTATTAAATTCAACCACTAAGCATCCCTAATCACTTCATCCTAATCCTACTCCTAATCATTTTAACCCGCCAGAACCTCTAACCCTCATTTCCATTTTTCACTTCATAAATATAATCCCTATATTGCAAGTTTACTATCGACTTTTACGCTCTTTCTCGCTAGCGTAAATGGCAATAAATATAGAAACTTGCTGACAACTAATTTTATAAACGGCAACAGGGAAAACAAGAGACGCAAATGAGACCTTTAGTAGTAAACTGGAGCAATAAACTCGAAAATATGGCGGACAATATGTTTAGCTCTCTCTATGGAGAGAATGCTATCTGGAATAACCCCATGACTCCACGTTGCATTGTCACTAACAGCCCTGTCATGCAAGCATGGCTCCGCCACTACTTTATTTTCGACTGGTCAAAACGTAACGGATCCCCTGTTCTTGCGAACTGTGATTTCCAGTTACTATACCCCTTTATCAACGACTGGATGGATACCCTTCTGATCGATCACACTGGCGCCGAACATGCTGACAGAAGCCCCCGGAATCACCCATATTCAACCATAAACTTGAAATGGCGTATCTACCGACTACTTGTAGATGATAAGCTGGATGATATAATCTTCGAAACAATAAAAAAATATTTAGGAAACGCCCCAACACCACGTCGACAGTTTCAGCTGGCTGGTAAGCTGGCAACCATATTCGACGATTATCAAGTATACCGTTACGATATTGTTACTACATGGAAGAACAAGAGCAATGATTGGCAAGCAAGATTATGGGCGTTGCTAATTGAGGAGAACAAAAACTCCTACGCAAACCTATTCCGTAAAATTGATAATGTAGACACCGACCTAGCAAAAGCATTTGACAACAAATATGAACAAGTTGCAGTTTTTGGTACTACCACCATGCCACTACCATATATTAGTTTTCTTAATGAGGTTTTACCTAAAGTTGTTGATGTTGACATCTATGTTCTTAACCCCGGTAAAGAATACTGGCTTGAAGATGTTTCAGAACGTAAAAACAAGAGCATACAAGAAAAACTTAAACTTGCAGATTTAATAATACCAGACGATCCACTTACTGCACCGGAAAAAGGACATGACCTGCTATGTAGCCTAGGCGAAAGCCTGCAGGAACATCTTTATGTGCTAAACGAACAGTGCTACGAAGGTGACTGCGATCTTTTCGAGGCAAATAAGAACAGATCACTTCTTGATAAACTGCAAAACGAGATACTTGAGAACTACACAAAAGAAAGCAGCAACGAGGAGCGGGAGTACCCACAAGATGATGACTCAATTCAGGTTCACATCTGCCACAGCGCACGTCGTGAAGTTGAGATACTGCATGATTATCTACTAGACTGGCTAACTAACGAGAAGAGCAATGGCGAAAAACTGCAGCCGCACCAAATACAAGTCCTCGTATCTGATATGGAAACATATGCACCGCACATTGATGCAATCTTCAGCTCGACAGTAAAGAACTCAATCAAATCAGTTCCGTATGCAATTGACGCGCGAACATCATCTGCCGACAGCGAAATACTAAATGCCTTTATGTCGATCTGCAATATCGTAACTAGCCGTTTCCAAGTCACCTCAATCATAGATCTACTTGCCACCGAATCAATTTTGGAATCATTTAATCTCACCCAATCCAATCTCACCACCATCGAAAGCATCGTCAGCGCTGCCAATATACGATGGGGACTAGATGCCAAACATCGAGAAGATATCGCAAATGTAACTATGCCTGCTTATATGACATGGGAATACGGATTAGACCGACTTTTAGCAGGCTACGCAACAGGGGAATCAGACTGGCATGATGATCTGCTAACTGTTGATCATGTCGAAGGTTCATCCGCAGAAGTGCTAGGGAAATTAGCCAAATTCATCCACAAGTTAAAATATTACAACAACGAGACGGACAATAACAGAACTCTAGCTGACTGGTATGAATTCCTTGCCGAACTACTTGATACATTCTTTGTCTCAACTGAAAACACATACCGCGAGATATCCCGAATACGTAGTGCTATTAATGACTTGATACCACTAGGAACAAACAGCGGTATGGATGAAAAAGAAATACCTTTTGAAGTCATCGTTGCACACCTCAGCCAGGCTCTTGCTAGAAATACATCAGGTGACAGCCTAACCCCAAACTCTGTTATCTTCTGTCAGCTACGCCCCATGAACAGTCACCCATCAGAAATAACCTGCTTACTCGGGCTAAACGATAGTACATTCCCAAGAAAAGATAACCGCCCCACCTTCGATCTACTGGAACAAACAAGGCGAAAAGGTGACCGCTCCCTCCGCCGTGATGATCGATGCGCCTTTCTTGAATCAATAGTTAATGCCAGAAAAAAACTTTACTTGAGCTATACAGGCAGATCAGATAAAGACAACGAAGCCATTCCTCCATCAATCGTATTGCAAGAATTAAAGGATTATCTGAGCAACAACTATAAAATGAAGAAAATCACACTTTTTGATGGAAGCAATGGTTTACCGTTCGAAACCCTACACCACTTAAATGCCATACACCCAGACTACTTCAATGATACTGATAACAAATTATTTTCCTACTCAAACCAGACCTTTATGGCGACCAAACAGTTAATAAATAGCAAGAAACATCAAGATGATATCAATTTTTCTGAACCACTCATAGAACCAACCCTACCTACAGTAATAGAGCTACAAGAATTAAAAGATTTCTTCATAAACCCAGCTAAACAGTTCTATAAAAAGAATCTAGAAATTCAATTAGGTTCTAAGAGATCAATATTACCAGATAATGATGAGCCCATGACAGTCGACGCATTATCAAGTTACAACCTAAAGTCGACCATATTAAGCAAACTTCAAGAATCAGGCTTTACAAAATTCAATAACAGAGAGCTAACAAAAAGCGAAAAAGTTAACGGCAATATCCCGCTCAGTAAAACTGGAGACGATGCCATCCAGAAAATAACGGCTGACATTACGATCTGGACTGAAAACTTTTTTAGCATTAACGATACAGAGTGCAACAGCATCAGAGCTGCAATCTCAACACAAGAAGGAACTGAAGAAACTCCATCAGAACTCACCATATCTATGGATAACATAGGTGCAATAAACATTCATGGTTCACAGAGAATATTCAAATTAGAATGTCTTAACAACAAAGATAACCAGGTTAACAGTACTGGCAAGAACACTAATAGAGCTGGAACAGAAACTTTTAATATACAACTAGAAGTCAGGCCATCAAGCCTTAAGACTAAGGATAAAATACGCGCATGGGTATCGCACCTCTTTACATGCTCCGTAACTGACAATATAGACTATACTATCACCATCGGAATGAATTCAAAAAACAGATGCGAAAGTATTGCCTTTAGATCTTTGGAAAAAGAACTTGCTACTAAAGAACTTAAAAAACTACTAGAACTATATATTCAAGGACAGACGCGCCCACTCCCATTTGCTCCCGAAACATCAGCCGCGTATTACGAACACCTTAACCCAAACAAAGAAACTGACAAGACTCCAGAACATACAACAGCAATATACTCAGCAGTAAACAGATGGGGGTCACGCAAAAGTAATACCGTACCGCGCCCAGAATGTCTAGATGACTCATTATTTCACGCATTTGGAGAAGACGGCCCTGCATATATTCACGGTAATGAAAACCCCACCTTTGCTGAAGTAGCAATTAATTTTTTTACTCCTATGCTTAAAAAAGACAAGCTAGAAGAGGAGGAAAAATAGTGAAATCATTATCTGAAAATATACTTACGCCAGAATTTAATACCGCAGGAACAAACTTAATTGAAGCCAGTGCCGGCACCGGCAAAACATACAGTATCCAGACACTTTTTCTTCGTCTAGTCATTACAGAAGGTATACCCGTTCAGAAAATACTAGTCGTAACCTTTACCGAAGCGGCAACAAAAGAACTACGGGAGCGGCTGCGTTCCATTATGGAAAAATGCCGCCTATCGAGTTCGCTCGAGAGTGATGACCCGGACAAAAAACGTATCAAAGGCATCCTAGCACTAGAACTAACTCCTAATCATATACCGGCAATATACGCAGACAAGCCTAAAGAAGTTATTCAAATGCATCGTATCAAGCGCGCATTGCTGGACTTTGACCAGGCAGCAATCAACACAATCCATGGTTTCTGCCAGCGTAGCTTGAAGGAATTCGCATTCGAATGTAGCTACGACTTTGATACAGAACTCGTCAACAACGACACCAGACTGCAACAACTATGCAACGATTGGTGGCGGCGAGTAAAATACAGCAACCCCACAACACTATCAGAAAATATTTTTAAGAATAACATTACTGAGCCAGAAAAACTATTAAACCTCGTTAAAGCCATAGCAAAAAGACCTATGGCCGAAGTTTATCCCAGCGCAGACAGTAAGCCCGATGAAGCCGAAAGCAGTATCAAGGAAACTATCACAGCTACCATCACGTATCTGAACAAAGAGCTAGAAATCATTACAGCAGATATCAACAGCACTAATAGTGCAAAGTATTTCAATACTACCAGTAAACAAATAATTCTAGAGCAAATAAAAGTTTTGAGTAGGACGCCCGCTCCTAGCGATCTCATTGCTTTTGATTCCCTATTAATACTTAACAGCAAGCTACGACCTACAGGAATCGCTAATGACTATATTGAATCTAATCAAATAAAATGTTGTATTACCGCCTGTAAAAAATGTAGTCAGCTAATAAAAGATTATAAAATAGGCGTATCAGGCGGCAGCTGGAAACTCGATAGCAATATTAGTAACGAATGGGCTGAAGCTCTTACAAAAGTAAAAAGCGTCATCAACGAGAACTATAATGAATTGGAAATATTTCTTAATGAAGAGATGGAATTCTATACAAAAAATAGTTTTGATGATCCCAATAAAAAAGAAAAGCTGCTAGATGCACTTAAAGAGTTGTCAGCAGCAACGATCACAAAAACCGCTATTAATCAAATAAGCTCACTAAAACAACGGAAATCCTTACCCTGGAACTGCTCAAGTGAGACCGCCGAATTACTAAAGAAAACGAAACCATTAATTATATCAGAAAACACACTTTTATTTATAGAACAAGCGACAGGGGTAAAGGCTGTTCTAGATCAATACAACAAAGACAAACATAATGCACACGAAATGACATACGATGATATGTTGCAACGGCTACAACAAGCTCTCGCTGGCGACCAGACCAATGCGTTAACTGATGTAATGCGAGAAAAGTATGATGTAGCACTTATTGACGAGTTCCAGGATACAGATCCCGTTCAGTACAGTATTTTCAATGAAATATTTGCCAAGGGTAAACTTCCATTCTTCTACGTAGGTGACCCCAAGCAGGCTATCTACTCATTCCGTGGTGGTGACGTTTTTACATACTCGCAGGCAGTTGATTCAGTAAATCAAGATAATAGTTATTATCTTGATACAAACTATAGATCACAAGCGCCATTAATTACTGCAATCAACACTATCTTCATGGATAGAGAGGGACAAGTATCAGTATTTGGCGAAAAAATAAGTTATTCAAATGAACTAAAATGTAACGACTTGAAAAGTCGCTTTATTGACAACAATAGACTAGATAAAACCCCGCTAAAAATATGGAAATATATAAATAGAACAAATAGCAAAATAACAAGTTACAGTTCACATGAAGCTAGGGCAGTATATACCAATGTTGCTGAAGAAATTGTTAGACTTCTTAATAGTAAAGACACTGGTTTCTCTGAATATAATCTAGAAACAGACGAATGCAGCAACTATATTACGCACGTACAACCATCTGATATTGCAATATTAGTTAGGCGGCATGCCGAAGCAAAATATATATACCAAGAGTTGCAGAAACGAGGAGTCCCCGTTGTGCGGCAAGCTGGCGATAATGTATTCGATTCCTCCGAGGCACTAGAACTACTCTATCTAATTAAAGCCATGGTCAACCCCGAAAATATATCAGCAGTAAGAACAGCACTGGCGTCAGAGCTACTGCCAATAAGTGACCAAGAAGTAGTCGCCATTATGGGGAATAATAAAGCACCATATTTGACTGCAGCAAAACTTGGTATTGAACAGCTACCAGATTCACTCGACAAATGGATTGCACTCTTCAAGGAAAGTAAAGAACTGTGGTTAAGCAAGGATTTCTCTAGTGCTTTTTCCCTATTAACAAGGGAGGCTGGCATAGACGCAACCTTGGCCTCAGCGCCAGGAGGTCTAGGGGAACGCAGATTAGTAACAGTAAAACAACTACATGACCTTACTCACCAGAACGCCATCGAACTGCATCTAGGCCCAGAAGGTGTTGTAAAATGGTTCGCAAGGCAACTTAACAGTGAAACAAGAGAAGAAAACGACGCATTTGAGACACGCCTCGAAAGTGATGCTGATGCTGTGCGAATCATGACAATCTTCAAAAGCAAAGGTCTTGAATTCCCTATTGTGTTTATTCCCACAATGTGGACAGCCCCCGTAGGCAAGGGAATGAATCCTTGCCTCGTATATCATGAAAAAGAAAACACTATTATAAACCTCAACAAAGACGATAAGGATGGTAAAAGATCAGCAACAGCTGAAAAAGCTGAAGAAGATATCCGCAACCTGTATGTTGCCGTCACAAGAGGGAGCTACAGAACCTATATTATCGCAGGGGGATTAGGGGCAGACAAGTCTACTTTAGATATATGCATACCTGACGAGCTACTTAATAAGTGGAACGAAAAAGCTGACAATGAAAATAAAGGAATCGAGATTATAGAAAAAGAACTAATGAAAAACTATTCTATCGAAACCTTTACAAGGAAGGAAACTGATAGCAACAGTACGTTAGAGGTTAAAAAAGCGAAAGTAGATATATCACGAAGACATGCAAGTTTTTCATCAATTTCACCACATGGACATGTTGCACCTATAACAATAGACTCGCGTGATATTGATGCCGCTGACGCAGAGACTGAACAAGAAACCACAAGTACAGCCCCCATACTAGATATCTTTACTTTTCCTGCCGGCGCACACACCGGTGAGTGCTGGCATAGCATCTTCGAGTTTCTAGACTTCATGTCCAGTGATAAAGCCATAAAAGAAATGGTAAATAAACAGCTCAGCCTAGCACGTCTAGATAAAGGTGATGATGAAACGGCAGAGACAAAGAGAAGCATCACCGCCAATATGGTCAAGAGTGTCTTAAATGCTGAACTTCACGTAGCAGATAAGAAAACGGTGAAACTTGCCGAAATAACAGAAAAACAGAAACTCGCTGAAATGTCTTTTGATTTCTCGTTAAGCCAGAGCGGTGATGAATACACAAAGAATGCAGTATGGAACGTCCTCAACAAGCATTGGGGAAATAGTACCGGCGAAAACAAACTATTTCTTGAGCGCCTGAAAAACTGGGAAACAACCATCCCCGGCGGGTTCATGACAGGCTTTATCGATCTACTCTTTGAGCAAGATGGTAAATACTACATCTTAGATTGGAAATCAAATCGTCTAAATGGTAAGCCTGAAGGATTTGATCGCGACGGATTAGCCTCAGAGATTGCTAATCACTCATATTTTCTGCAATACCTTATATACACCGTTGCAGTTCATAGATTCCTCGGCCAATGCATAAAAGATTATGACTACGACAAGCATTTCGGTGGAGCCTTATACATATTCCTCAGAGGCGTTAACCAAAATATTAATAAGAACAGTCAGCATGGCATATATTATACTAAGCCAGAAAAGAATCTTATAGAAGATCTATCCACCGCACTATCCGGATTAGAGAAAGGAGATTGCTGATATGACAACAATTCAAAAAGAAGATATCAAAGAACTACACAAACAAGGCAGCCTCCGGGATATTGATTATTTCCTGACCGAAACTCTGGAACGTGAATATAAAGAATCCACCCCAGAACTGCTGCTTGCAGCTGCTCTCGCAAGTCATAATATGACAGAAACCCATGTATGTATTGATATCGATAAACTTGCAGGCAAAAAATGGCCCGAAAAAGACACCGAAAAAGTAGATACCAACGAACAAGATCTATATCAAGTCGCACTGCCAGATGAAGACACATGGAAAGAAAAACTTGAGACATCAACACTATGTAACAATAGCAAGTCACCTCTAGTACTTGATGGAAACCGCCTTTATCTTCGACGATACTTCCGTTACGAGCAAACTGTTGCCAATAAACTTCTAGCCCTAGCCAGCCCAGACAGAAATACCACTTCAAACCTCAGTACCAATGATCGCGACAAATTACTAAATATACTCTTTGATGATAAAAGTACTATACAAAAAGAAGCGGCAAAATTAATACTTAGCAATCAACTACTAATAATCTCAGGAGGACCAGGTACTGGCAAGACATATATGCTATCACGACTAATCGCAATGTTGGTCGCTGCAGCCGAGGTAACAAATGAAAATATTGATATTCGTATGGCAGCACCAACAGGCAAGGCCGCAATGCGCATGCAAGAAAGCATACGAAATGCCAAAGGTGATATAAAAAGAACTCTGAAAAAAATTGAACAATCAGATAACGTCATCAATATACTCAAAGATGAAATTGATAATATCCCCGAAAATGCCTGCACCATACATCGCCTACTTGGAACACAAATCGGATCGCCATATTTCAAATACAATGCTGATAATCCATTGCCTACAGATATACTTATTATTGATGAGGCAAGCATGATAGATCTACCGATGATGGCAAAGATACTAAATGCCCTACAATCAGACACAAAACTTATTCTACTGGGCGACATGCACCAACTATCCTCGGTAGATCCGGGATATGTCCTTGGTGATATATGTAAAGCCGCAGAGGAAAACAAAGATTCAAACTTAGGCAAATCAATCGTAGAACTTATATTCAGTCACCGTTTTGATGCAGACAGCCCTATCGGACAACTTAGTACCGCCCTACACCATGCAGGTAAAGAAATCGATGATCTAGATGGAGAACAAGCTTGGCAAAAGCTAAAGGAACTTGACGGACAGAAAACCGAGGGCTTCAAAGTTAACTGGCACGAAACACCCAAAAACCTTCGTGAAAGTAACGGCTCACCTAATAAAGACTTCCGTTCTGAGGTTTTAAAGAACTATAAAGAATTCCTAAATTCAACAACTCCTGAAGAAGCATTTAAAGCCCTAAATAAGTTTCGGGTATTTTCACCGCTCAGACAAGGACCGCATGGACTACTCACCATCAATAAACTAATCGAAGATACTTTATCATTAAAAAACATGAGAATAACTAATAGAGACTTCAAGCCGCTCAATACTACGGGAGAGTTTTATGACCATCGAGTTATCATGGTTAACACCAATAATTATGGGCTACAACTATTCAATGGCGATATGGGTATAGTACTACCAGAAGATACCAACGGTAGCCAGCTTGATACAGACTCCTACAAATCTCAAAACGTAATCTGGTTCGAAACAACAGACGAAGCTACAGGAAAAAAAGGATTCCGTTCATTCCCATGCAACATGATACCGCCACATGAAACAGCATTTGCCATGACCATCCATAAATCGCAAGGCTCACAATATGAAAATATCATGATCATCATGCCAGAGCGAGACAACGAAAAACTATTCACCAAAGAACTACTCTATACAGCAATCACCCGTGCCGAAAAAGAAGTATCACTCTGGTGTAACAAAGACATATTTAAGAAGACCGCAACCCGACAGACAGAATGCACATCAGGACTGAAAGAAAGACTAAATAAGTGTGTGACTAAGTGAGAAATGGGGTATATGGGAAAACCGGCCAAAAGCAAAATAGGCCTCCGAATATTTCATCCTAATCGTAACCCGCCTGTAGCGACTGTGTCGCAGACACTGCGGGCAGGTCGCACTCGTAATCGTAATCCTTTTTTAGGCTCGCTCGGAGAGCTTCGCCCCACCTTACTTTCGCGTATTTAGCGCCTGTAGTGAGCTTGTCGAATCTGTGTTTCGTAGTTATCTTTTCAGCCCAGTAAGGATTTTCAATTCTCACTTTTCACTACTTGTCCGCCGTA
>DAOVUR010000204.1 GCA_030632465.1 bacterium
AACTGACTGCTGCAGGTCCAGAACCATATTCATAGGCGCCCATATCGCAAGTACCACCATAAACACGGTTATAACCAGTACCGCGCTGATCAAAAGTAAGTGATGACGGATTACTACCAGTATCAACGGCAGGACTGTCTGATTCCAATGCGTGAGTCTCGGTTGTACCGCCATTATCAGCCAATGTCATATTAACCTTCGCATCTGCTAAGTTATCCGCATTGCCACCCAAGTCTGTGGAATAGGTACCCAAATTAAAACTTCCTTCCGCCACACAGTTAGAAACCCCAGGATATGCACTACTTCCTGCAACTAAACCGCGCCCCAAACCAACATTCCCTGCAAAGATACATGATTCGATCACAGTAAGAGAGCTTGCGCCAATGGCTGAACCGCCTTGCTGCGTTGTGGGTCCACCCACACCAGCAAAAATATTGCCCACGAAACTACAATTCTGCACTTGGCCGCTAACGACAGGAGTCACAGAAACGGCACCTCCATAGACCCAATAGCCGCTATGGTAGATCTCATTACCGGAAAAAGTAGAATTGCGAATGAATACATTGTCAATACTCCCCACAAAAATTGCGCCACCAGAAGCGAGTGATGCATTTGTTGCAATGTTCCCAGAAAAAGTGGAATCGAGAATTGTCACGGCTCCCTCCCCTAGATCCGCATCCAAATAAAGAATACCGGCCCCTCTTTGAGCATTATTATCCTCGAAAGAACAACGTTCCACGGTGAGCGTAATATCCGCCCAAATCGCCAGATGGATGGCACCACCATATGTACCACCATCGCCATGTTTTAGGGTTAGATCTTGAAAAGAAACGGTTCGATCACCGCTGATTGAGAAGATTGATTCGCCAGCAGTACCACGCGTTGCTGCGGCTTGCACAGTTGTCTGATCCGCGCCCTGACCTTTAATAGTAACATCGACATTAATCGTGATATTGCTTTCGGTATGAACTGCATCAATAATTTCAATTGTATCACCATCAACACATACAGCCATCGCTGCCGCAATTGTAGTGTTACTAGCGCCACTAGCTCCAACGGTATATGTTGTTGCTGCACCTAATTGAAGAGTAGCAGTCAACACAACAGTAATACTAATCAAAATACGGGATATTAATCTGTCATTTTTCATTATTTTCCCCTAATCTTAATTTACTTACAAAAACTTATCTTCGCCCTCTTCCCCGCTCGCCCTGCCCCTGCCCAAATTCACTATCTAAATAACGCCGTCTTGTCGCGTCGTAGCGGCAAAGCCCGAAGACGGAAGGCACAATAACCTGCCCGCATTGCTTCGCAAAGCGATGCAGGCGGGTTATTCACTATTCACTATTCATTATTTATCTACCTGACTGCAAAGCTGTCGGTATGATTCACTGTATTTACGGTTCTTCCTTCAGTAAGCTTCATCGGAATACGCACATCTTCAGGGACTTTATCTACACCTGAAAATTGTTTTGCTAACAGCCTCAACATCTCACCGCACTCACTCTGGCCCGACCAGCCAACATGAGTGATACCATCATGATTATTGCCATCAAATTCAGCATAACTAGATGCTACAACCGATATATCCTCAGGACATTTCAAACCAGCCTCTTTGATTGCGTCAATCATAGCTAATGCTATGTTGTAATGACTACACACCAACAGTGACGGCAATTCACCTAACGTCTTCAATTGCGCTAAAACAACACTAGACGCATCTACTGTAGGTTCTACATTTTCCACATTCCATGATTTTTTAATTTCTATTCCAAATTCTGGAGCCAGAGTTTCAAAAGCTAGAAAACGCTCTGAACCAGTAAATGACTCTGTACTGATAAAAGCTGCTGAGCGATGACCTTTTTCAGCGACATGAGAAAAAAGTTGCCGCATACCGTCCGTGTTATCAGCATCTACTCTATTGGAGCATCTCACTATTTCCTCAGGAATTATCCAGCGTCCAGGATGACCATGAAGAACAACAGGCTTGCCATTCCTAATCCACAACTCAAGCTCAGCAGATTCACCACCCGCACGAGCTGGCGTAATAATCAATCCGGCCATCCCGCTAGCAGCCAATCTCCTAATAGTTTCATCCTCATTCTTGCCACTAACACCACTGGCACCAAGCATCAGAACATGCCCAGCCTCCGCCAGCTGTTGTTCCATATCAACGAGCCCTGCCGCCGTTGGCATGCCATTCCACACCAATCCAATAGAACCACCACTAACAGCTTTATTATTGCGTATCGCTGGAGCGACGCGATGTCCTACATGTGTCTTATAAGTAAGCAAACCGCTATCAACTAACTTAGAAAGAGAACGACGAACAGTGGTTCTTGTAACATTATATCTAGTTGCAAGTTTACGCTCTGACGGTAACAACTGCCCAGGAGGAAATTCCCCAAACAAGACCGCAGACTCCAGCAAGGAACGAGTCCGTCCATGCAGTTCTCGGCTGTTTTTATCCACTATTATATTTCCCGAATCAATCATATTTACCCTTCACTATGTATACCAATACATACCAATTTATCAAAAACACAACGTAACGTCAATATATTGTTCAAAATTTTTCTAGGAAATTAGATTCAGATGGAAATATTCAGCCCGAAAAGACGATATTTACCAATTACATGCGATATTTAGTAACGCTTACAAGCCGAAAAGACGTTCAGCATTGCATGTAGTTATCTCTGCAATATTTTCGATTGTAGTAGCACGTAGCATAGCTAAGGTTTTTGCAACCTCTACAACATAAGATGGCTCATTTGTTTTGCCTCGATGCGGGATCGGTGCCAAGTATGGTGTATCAGTTTCTATTAGCAGCCTATCATCCGGAACATAATGTACCGTATCTCGTAATGCATCAGCATTCTTGAATGTAACAATTCCGCTAAAGCTTATATACAATCCTAGATCCAAAAGTTTTTTCATGAAATCAAGGTTACCAGTAAAGCAGTGCAACACCCCTATTCTATCAGTATTCCCACCCCACTCTGCTACATGCTCTTTTAGATCTTCTAACGTTGCCTCATCGGCATTTCTGGAATGCACAACAATAGGCAACATCCGGCGACGGGCTAACGCTAACATTTCACAAAACAGCTCTCTCTGGACCAGTTCACTCTCGGGATGATAGTGCAAGTCTAAACCGATCTCCCCGATAGAGACTATATTTTCATTACCCTCTATCAATAATTCGAGATCAGTAAGTGAGTTTTCTGCTTCAGCGCAATCACGATCATAGCCAACAGCTGCTTTAATAAACGAATACTTTGCAGCAACATTAACCATGAATGCGTTACGCGCGGTATCACCACCAACAGCAAGCATCCGGTCAACGCCAACCTCTGCCGCACGTTTTATCGCGGCATCAATAGCATCAGCATCGCCTAATCCATCAAAATGTACATGTGTATCTATCATATAAAAAGGAAGCTCCTAATCGTAATCGTACTCCTAATCGCCCCTATGTAGAGCAGCCCCGCAGAGCAAAAATGATTCTGTCACCAATGATTCTGTCACACCGTTTCCTTCAAGCAGCCCCATAGAGCGGCTGTACTTTCTGTGGACAATATTTATTCAACTCTCACTTTTCAATTAAATCTCAACAACCAACCCGTCATAAGCAAGGTTAATACCTGCAGGCAGACCGCTGTCTATCTCTTCATGGTCAAGATCATGCGCAATATGAGTAGCTTACGCCTGTTTTGCTGCAACCCGGTGCAGCATCTTTAGGCTATCCTCAAGCGTAAGATGCGACGGATGCGGACGATGCCGTAACGCATCAAGTATCATCACGTCAACACCATTTAACTTAGCAATAGACTCATCAGATATGGCGCTACAATCAGGTGCATAGCAAACAGTACCACTCTCATCACTGATAAGGTATGCAAAGATAGATTTAGGGCCATGCTCAATTGGGACAAGCTCAATCTTA
>DAOVUR010000266.1 GCA_030632465.1 bacterium
AGAGGTTGTCTTTGACGGTTACCAGGATGAATGGCCTTCAAGCATGTTTAATAAATCAGGGAGGAATTATTTTGCAATGTCGCTAAACAAAGAAATAGTACGCCTTGCATGTATCATCACGGACAAGGATATGATTAAGAAAATCGGAACTAGAGGATTAGATAATAGATTTGAGCTAATGATGCTCCCCGCTGCCAATGCCACATTTAGATCTGATTTCAGCAATACAGGCATAACACTACCGCTGGGTGATGCTGCTCTTAACAATAAACTAAGCTACTCAGTAAGTCCGACCGGAGCTCGACTCTTTATGGAGATGGAAATACCACTAAAATCGCTTGGGCTTAGTCAAAAAAATATGACTGGTGTTGCAACCAGAAAGCGTAGAGGTGATATTGCCTTTGATATTTCATTCCGCAACAATAGAGGTGAAAGAAAATTTATTTTCGCAGAAAAAAATTATGCGACGTATTTCCCGCGTGTACTATTTTCTGAGTTGTAAATCAAAGTAACTAACTACTGCTGCTACTACACCGGCCGGTAATAGCAGCATTGTGGCTAATAGCGATAGTCTATGGCACATAAGAACCGTATGGGAGACTGAAGCAATCATTAAGAAGGATGGTAAGGTTGATCACGTAAAAGTTTTATGCGATAGAAATTTTTTTAAAGAAAATAAAAAGGCAACCTTTTAATCCTGATCATACGTATACAAATGTTCCTGTTGTACGCCTTCCGGAAGTGACGTCTAGCGACTGGATGCAGCCATCTAATACGGCACTACTACTGGAAAAAGTCGAAAGAATAAACCGTATAGTATACAGTTCTCGTTTATGATATCTCGATCCGCGGCACTTGATTA
Source organism: bacterium (assembly GCA_030632465.1). Classification (GTDB taxonomy): domain Bacteria; phylum Verrucomicrobiota; class Kiritimatiellia; order UBA8416; family CAMZLY01; genus CAMZLY01. The sequence goes on from DAOVUR010000266.1 coordinate 863, forward strand.
ATGTATGGGGCTTGTGCTAAACTAGCTCTATTATTTTCAATAATAGCTAAAAGGAAGATTGATATGAGTGAGAAAAGTGTTACATGGGGGAGTTATCTTACGGTTTTTGCTTCTGTGGTGGTAATGTCTTTCTTTTCTAATCTTGCAGTTGCAACGGTTCAGGTTTTTAATTATGACTACTGGATGACTCCTCAGATTGGTGATGTTAATCCAGATCGTCCAGGCGCAAAGCGGTTGGTTCCTATATCTATGGTTGGTGCTAGAAATGGGGTGTGTTCAGGGTATGTTGTGGTGGGTAGTGATGTGCCAATCAAGGGGCTTACCGCTAAAGTTTCCAACTTGAAGAGTGGAACCGCTACTATTGTATCTGAGAATATCGCAGTACGTTTTTCCAAGCAGTCATCTAAGAAAGATTGTTGGCTACAGTCTCAGCGTTTCGATATGCTGCTTGATAAGGCGCCGTTAGAAGTCGCAGTAAAAGATCCTGGTGCTATTAGGCGTTATGAACCGAAGAGTACAGTGCCTATCGCAATGCAACCGATATGGGTTACTATTAGAATCCCTGCAACTGCAACGCCTGGAGAATATTATGGGGTGCTTTCCATAAAGGCAGCAGGACTTCCAGAAAAACAGCAGTCTGTCCCTATCAAATTAACGGTCTGTAATTGGCTTATGCCAGATACAAAAGATTTTCGTGTCAGAACTTTGGGATGGATGTCGCCAGAAGCGTTAGCAAAATCTTATAAAGCGGAGCTTTGGTCCGATCGACACTTTGCGCTGATGGGGCAGTCGATGGAACAGATGCTTGAGCTTGGTAGTCGTCAGATCATTATTAATGTATCCAAGCAGTATCCGGCACAAGATAATGATGATACCATGATCAAATGGATTAAGCAGCCTGATGGTTCATACCAATATGACTTTACGGTTTTTGATAACTATTGTGACCTTGTTGCAAAGAAAATTGGTAATCCTTTTCCTGTACGTATTAACATGTGGCGTGGCCCTAAAAATGGTGGTGGTGGCGAAAAAGATGATTATCCTAATAGTACGGTCTTAGTTTATGATCCGGCAACTAAAGTGACGACCGAACTACTTGCGCCTACGAAGCTTGGCTCTCCGGAAATGCTTAAGTTTTGGAAGCCGGTAATGGATAAGATTAAGGAGCGGTTGGTTAAACGTGGCTGGTGGGACGCTACTGGTTGTGACTGGATGTGCTACTGTGGTGGTATGACAACCGAAATGATTGATATGGTGCATTCCATTTGGCCTGATGGGAAGTGGACTGAAGTTACTCATGCGCCGCCAAAATACCATAAGGGCAGTGGTGAGCTACAGATGCCTATTATTGCATGTTCTAAAGTGTGGACGGAAGGTACCTTGAAAAAATATCAAGGGTGGACGTCTGGGCCATATCCTCGCGGATATGCCAATATATTTAATCCTAAGACGGCTATTTGTACTCATGCACGTAATCAGATGAAGGCTGTACATACGTTATGGACGTTTAGAACTAAAACAGAAGAAGCAATTATGAAAGGTAATCAAGGCCTTGGAGTTGTTGGTGCTGATATGTTTCCCGCGCCAGATGTTAATGATCGTATAAGACCAGGGCTATGGAGTTCCTATGCGCAGGGGCCGAAGAATAGTACGATGGCCATTTTAGCGCCGGGACAGAATGGGCCGGTTGGTACTGAGCGCTTTGAGGCGTTACGTGAAGGTGTGCAAAACGCTGAGGCTATAGCTTACATTCAAGATGCACTTGATAATAATAAAGTTGTTG
>DAOVUR010000136.1 GCA_030632465.1 bacterium
ACACTGGTTATTATACCCAGGCCCACCGCCAGCTCCAGGCGTCTTACAGCCAATACCCAAAACTTCTTCAGTAGCCAGCTCAACCATATTCAGCTGCGGCTTCTTATACTCTTTTTTCTTTTTTTCCATATCTCTAATCCTCATCTAAATCTACTTAAATATACTAAATAAGAGCTTTTCTTGCACGCCCTATATCACAAAAGTACTCTTTTTCTTCTTCACCAGAAGCCGAGTATCTACCCATCGGCGGACAATACCCGCATATAGCATATAAATCGCACCCCTTACACTTATCATCCGCTGGCGCTTTTAATGATGTAGTTTTTTTACTTACCTGATCCCACGCTTCCTTAAATGAACATCGCTTTAAATCAGCCGCAATATCCGTAACCATTAAACATGGTTGTAACATTCCCTTTTCCGTAACATAAAAAGTAGAGCGTCCAGCTCCGCAACTGTACAGCATATCAGAATCAAGCAGACCAGCACCATCCATGGCCTTAACTATGCTATCTCTAAAACCATCCATCTGCGCCTCACACTCAACTCCACTTTCAATAGAGACGCGCAGATCCAACGGTGATTTATCACCACTAAATTTACCAAAAACCATAGAATCAATTCTATACGGAACATCATAGTATGCCGCCATTTTCTTTAATTCAGCAAATTCAGCAATATTAGGTTTCATCAATACCGACTTCAGATGAACCTTAATATCATTCTTCAATAACAGCTCTATTCCATCCACACAACGCTGATACGACCCCTTAACACCCGTAATAGATTCATAAGTCTCTTCTGTTGCACCGTAAAGAGAGACATCAACATAACGTGGTGGTAAATCTTTTAATAACGCAACAATCTCATCATCTACAAGGGTCGCATTAGTAAAAAGTGTCAGCATAAGACCACGATTACGTGCATAGCTATAGAGTTCCTTGAAGTCCGAACGCACCATAGGCTCGCCGCCAGTAATAGTTAGAAAGAGAGTACCCATATCCGTAATCTCATCAAGGATACGTTTAAACGTTTCTGTCGCCAGTTCTTCAGGATATTTTTGAGTAGAATCTTTTATATAGCAATGCACACATGACAGATTGCATCGCGCAGTCAAACTAACCATTCCGGAAAGAGAAAACTTCTCACGCGCAGCCTTATCAGCTAACGCACCCATAAATGGAATATTACTATCACATGGACTCCAACGTGGCATAATCTCTCTTTCGCGCTCTTTTTGTAGTCACCTATCTCCGAGAGGTGACAGCCCGGTGCGTAACGCTACCTCTCCAGGCTTCGCCAGCTTCGTCCCGGCACGGCGGAGATAGGTAGCTACTTTTTCTAAGGCAAGCGCACATGCACACGATAGAATCCTATTGCATCCAAAGGATGCGCTAAATCAGTATAGCTGTTTTGTGGATAGACAATATTAGTTTGTATCGAGCTAAACTCATTTAAAATATTACTTGTCCAATAGACATCATAAAACCTATTTGCACTGGATGTCCATCCTATAGATGCTTTCTGATCTACCTCCATAGCAACCGTTGCAGAAAAAACCGAATTAGAATCAGTCGGATCGTTACAAGTTATATACTCTCCTAGGTTATCGATCCCATCACCATCTTGATCTACAGTTGCGGTGGCATTGGTTGCATCGCCAAAGTAGAAATACTCATAATCATTTGGCATACCATCATTATCACTATCCAGAATAATAGACTCTGTCGAAACACCAATCACCGTCACATTACTAGTCCCAATAGTCAATGAATCGGTGCTATGCCTAGCAGTAAGTGTGTAGCTAGACGAACTTAAATTAGTAAAGAAGGCTGTACATCCTCCAGATCCCCAATCTGCAGCATCACTAAAATATCGACCATTATGCTGGTTAACTTGTGTAGAGAGTAAATTTGTTAGAGCAATATCATATTCACAACTCTGGTTTTTGGCACCTATAGGGATTCCACTAAATGAAGAGAGAGAAATAAGATTAGCGCTAACAGGCGGAGTAAACGAAACAGATGCACCCGAAACAGGTACAGCTACTGATAATGACGTTTGACCGCCAAGACTACTAACCGAAACGGCAGAAAAACTTCCTCCATCCAAGCCATTAGAATAAGCAAGATTAACTACTGCCAGAGAACTATTGAAAGAGTTAACTGCACTTCCTGAAACAGATCGAGCCACTAGGCGAATATCATACTGACCAACTTCTAAAGATTCAGCCAAAGCATGGAGAATAATACTTCCCGTATCATCAGTCCCGCTCATATTACGTTTTGTAGAATAAGATAGATCTTCCCACACAGTATCATCTTGTAATTTGTATTGTAATTTCCACTCGCCAGTCTCCGCCCCATCTGGAGCAGACGTATTAACGCTACAAGACACCAGAACAGCACTATCAGACAATACTACCGATACAGATGCAGTAGCAGAGATGTCAATAAAAGATATAGATGTTACTGTTACTGTCGATGCATTATTAAGAAAACCGTAGCTTAGCAGGTTTCCATCCGCAGTAGTAAGTGGTAGCGCTAACATATTTGCATGACTAGTAATTAGAGGCTTGTTATCCGTAGCATGCTGCAAATTAATGGTTGTGGTTCCTACAGCACTATTAGTCCCTACAAAAACAAGAGAACCTATACCCAGATCTTTTGTATCAGAAAGAAAGCGGTTATTAACAGAGCTAGTACGTCCACCTGACTCAAACCGCCATGAACCCTTAGTTCTGGCACCTATAGTGATTTGTGCATTATAATTCGCAATGATAAGCAGAGGGCCACCGTAAGGAGTATCAATATCTAAAGATAACGCATTAGTAAATACTGAAGAGGTTGTTTCAATTCCTATTGCATCTAGTGTGGACAACCCTGCAAGCAAAGTGTCACCACTAGCACTACACAAGAATAGAAAAACCGCCATGAACACTAAAACCAGAGACTTATAATATTGCTTACACATATTCACCTCCTCAAAACAACACGACAAACGCCATACCAAACATGGACGAATACCATATTACCTAAAGCACACTCCTATGATCTCAAGATTCCTATAGAAAACAAGACAATTAGGGAAAGAAGAATTGACTCCGCGTAGCTCACACCCGTAATTCGTAATTCGCAATTCGCAATTTATATAATCACACCCGCATCCGACATTTCAGCCAACAGCTCATTACAATCTGCGGTAGCAACATCAATAGGAACATCATACTCACTAACAATTTTTTCAGCTATGGTAGCAGCATCGGCGCCCGCATCCAGTTCACCCCAAATAAACTCACCTACCTCATTAAGCGTAAATACCCGCTCCATATTAGCCAGTTTGCCATGAATTGGCACCAACAATAGCTCATCAGCAACTTTACGTGCCACAATATTCTCAGATTTCTTAAAAATTGTCATAACCCCTCAGTATGTTAGTAATTCTAATACCCCCTACAAACTTTATGTTCTTCATGACCTTCATGGTGAAACTTCTTTTCAGTAGAGCGCCGTTCTGGTCCGAATAAACACTTCTCGTTCCACCATATTAGTATTTACAAGATGCAAAGTAACACGCTCCGCCTGATCATTCAACTCTACTTCATCACCTTGTTCAAAATAAGCAGTTGCATCAAACCAATCCCCCGCCATTAAGTCATAACGCATCTCAATATAGTTCTTCACATCAGTAGACCACTTAACCTGCGGAAAGCTAACTGAAATATAACTATTTGTCTCACCACCATATTCGTAAGAAGCCATGCCGCCAGTAAATTGTTCTCTTGCATTATAATTGGTAGGACTAGTACCAGCATTATATTCTTCAAGATTGCTAATACCGTCGCCATCAGGATCAGCATCCCAATCACTTATGATTGAATTAGTTAGATCATCCGCCGTAAATTGCTGTTCAAGCCAGCTATCAGATGAGTATGTTCCAGGAGCCATAATCGTTGCCGGATCACCTTGTAGCTCAAATGTTTTTACAAGAAAGCCAAAGACAGATGAGGAATCAAAATTTTCAAGTGTATATTTTATTGCATCACCCAGCCTAACTTCTTTCTGCTGAAAAACATCCTCAAAGAAATATTCAGCAATTTCAAATCCAAATATTTCATAAGCCACAGATGTCGGCGCCCATAGGGCCATAATTCCACCAGCAGCAGAAGTCATCAACTGCTCACCCAAACTTGGATTATCAGCCGGATACGCAAAATTACCTAACCAACATGTAAATGCCACCATCAAGGCTGGGCGCGTCGCATTTGTATAAGCAGAAATGTTACTTATAGGCATCAGATCTTCTGCCGCAACTTTATCACGATTGCCATGCCCCATATATGTGAGAAATCCTGTACCAGCATTTAAAAAATCTATAACCTCATTTTGTACACGCCCTGCATCACCAGCATCAACCAAATACACTTTATCTGTAGGTCTGTTTGATGGAATAAGAGTTGCTAAGATATCACTCTTCTCTTGAAACTTATCTGTGCTTTCTGTCTTATCATCAGCCAATAGCAAGACACGACTTTTCCAGTCGTAACTATCCAACTCCTCATACGCTATAATCTTTGCCACTACATCAGATAGCTCTGTCGTATCTTTTACAGATAGCCGTCCTACAATAATCTCTGGCACTGCATCGCCTTCCACATCGCCAAATGGTGCATCAACACCAACCCATCCTGCAGAATCATCAATAGGTATGTAGTACATTAGAGGAGGGATCAGGCAAGAACTGGCAGGATCATCCTGGTTTTTATCACGGAAATCAAAACTACCCGTTCCAGCAATAACAACATAACGTGGAGCCACAACCCAATTACTATATGCATAAATTAAAAGATCTTTTATTGCATCTGGTGTAACAAATCCATCAGAAAAGATATCATAGACCTGATCAACATCAAGTAGCATAGTTTTTAACCCTTGCGCCTCACGCTGATCTATTAATGGTTGTGCGGCGGCAAGAAAGTCGCTAACTGTTATCACAATATAGTCGGCCGAATTTGTTGTACTTAAAAGATCAACCCTATCAAAACCATTCATACTAGCCACCTCAAGCGGCGCTATTGTCGCAAGATAAGTTTTAGCCGAAGCCTGCGGTATAAACGAAATCGCAAACAACCCATTACTATCCATGCCTATACTGCTGCCTGATAACTGAACAGGACTATTCTCATCAGTAATATCAAAGAGCATAACCTGATTAGTCGAGAAACCGGAGACTGTAATATTACTATAAGCTCCACCATCAAAAATCAATGCGTCATTCAAAGCAGTAAACTGACGGCTATAGCTCACATCAAAAGACTCTAAGAAAATAACGCTATTCGTATGCCAAAGTTGCTCAATTGAAATTGTATTATTTCCGCTAACAAGATTTGTCACAGGTGATTGAATTATTGCCCTATCCCAGCCGGTAAAATATATGTCAGAGACCAGCACGCCATTGCATGATACCCGAACATGATTATTACTAAGTAATCCATTTTCCTTATACCACCCCTTTAAAGATGTAGTCACAATGCCT
>DAOVUR010000074.1 GCA_030632465.1 bacterium
AAGTAGTGCCTGGCATCATTTAAGAACACGACTACCATGTTTACATATTTCAGTTTTGTTGTCAAGTTCGTTTATATTGGTTGAATCTGCGGGGGCATCCCATTTTGGAATGTTAATTGTTGGTGATTATGTGTTGAAGCTGTTTGAGTAGAGTAGGGATATTTCTATTAACAGAGTCTTTCATCTTCTACAGAAACTAAAGGATCATGCTGCATAAAGTTCCTTTGTGTTAGAAAAAATATAGCTCTTAATTCGACTATTTGTTATAGCTTTTGGCATGACTAGGTCAACGGAGCGCATGAATAACTTTTCTAGATCAAACTTTATATTCATATATCTATTCATGCCATTTTCTGCATTATTCAGTTCTAATAGAAAATCAATATCGCTATTATCATTAAAGCTATCTGAAAGCGAACTACCAAAAGCAGTTAGTACTTTTACATGATATTTTTTACAAATACTGTTTATCTCGCTTTGATATTTCTTAAATTCGACCATTTTATTTAACCTTTTATGTAACAATTCATTGTTGTGTAGACTATAAACAATGGTATTGTAATGCAAGAAATGTTTTTTATTGCGTTATGCATGCATAATGCAGTATTATGCTTTTGTAGATTAGATAAAGGAGATTGTTATGCCATCATTACAGGTTAGAGAAATGCCGACGGTGTTGTATGATGCTTTGTGTGAAAGTGCAAAACGAGATCATAGAAGTATTGCTCAGCAGGCAGTGGTTACTCTTTCTAGGGGGTTAAATCTAGCTGATGATTCAGTGATGCGGCGAAGGGGACTTTTGCAGGATATCAATAAAAACTTGATATGTCCGCAAGGTCTTAATCTTTCTGATGCTGCCACTCTAATAAAAGAGGATAGGGCGCGATGATTGTGGTTGATGCATCTGTAGCTGTTGATCTTATTGTTCATCCTAGTGATAATAGGGTAGAGGCTAAGCTTTTATCGGAGGCAAGGTGGGTGTTGGCGCCAACTTTATTTGTAGCGGAGGTCACTAACGCTTTCTGGAAATATCATGCTTTCCAAGACCTGCCGCAGGATAAGGCGTCGGCGGGAATTAAGCTCGCTTTAGATTTACCTGATTCTCTGGCAGACGATACTGAGTTGCAGGTGGAGGCTTTTGCACTCTCATGTCTAACACGACATTCGGTGTATGACATGATCTACCTAGTATTGGCTCGTCGCAATGCTGCCTTATTTTTAACCAAAGATAAGGCACTTAAAAAGTTAGCGGCAAAGCATGGTGTTAGAGTTGTTAAGTAAGTTGTGACACTGTGTTTTAGCTTCTTACATTCAATCACAGTTGCGGCATACTTATCCTCTGATTTTGGCGAGGAGTTCGTCGCGTTTGGCTTCCATGACCTCTTTGGTTTTGGCTTCTACGTTAAGGCGGATTAGTGGTTCTGTGTTTGAGCTTCTTACATTTAGCCACCAGTCGCTATACTCGACGCTTACGCCATCTAGCTCGAACATTCTGCCGTCTGTGCCATAATCGTTGCGGATCATGTCGAGCACGGTGTCGGTATCAGCAACTTCTGAGTTGATCTCGCCGCTAGCAAAGTAACGCTGTATTGGTGCTATCAATTCAGAAAGTTTCTTGTCTGATTTGCTGACAATATTAGCGACACATAGTACAGCCATTGCTGAGCTTTCTGTGAAGAAGTTGATGCGGAAGTAGTAGTGACCAGAGAGCTCACCAGCGAAGATTGCGTTGTTATCACGCATCTGTTGCTTGATGAAAGCATGTCCTACACGGCTCATCATTGGTGTGCCGCCATTTTCTTCGATAACTTCTTTTACTGACCAGCTACTACGTAGGTCGTAGAATATTACACCTTTTTCGTGCGATAATAGATCTTCTGCAATAAGTGCGCTTATGATATCCATCGGGATGATCTCGCCATTTTCATCAACAAATCCTGCGCGGTCAGCATCGCCATCAAATGAGACGCCGAAGTCGTAATCGCCAGCTTTGACATTGGCTTGTAGGTCGGCTAAGGTTGCTGTGTTTAGTGGGTTGGCTTCGTGGTTAGGGAATGTTCCGTCTAGCTCTTCGAACATTTTATCCATTGAAACTAAGTTATCAATAGTTTTCGCTTCAATGGAACCAACAGCGTTACCCATATCGGCAACAATGTTTATTGGCTTAGATAAGTCAGCACATGATGCAACTAGCTCGGTATATTCTGGCATGATGTCGTAGCTGCTGATTGTGCCTGGAGTGGTGGCTAGTGCGTCGTATGATTCTTCGTTAACGATTCTTTCTAGGTCGGCGATGCCTGTTGCGCCGCTGATTGGGATGGCTTGTTCGCGGGTGAACTTCATGCCGTTCCATTCGGCGGAGTTATGTGAGGCTGTGATCATGATGGATGCATCGGCATTTAGTTTGCCGCATGCGTGGTAACACATTGGTGTTGAGCAGAGTCCAATATCGATAATATTTGCGCCAAGAGCAGTTAGGCCACGTGTTAGTGCATCGAACAGAGGGGCTGAATGAGGGCGCATATCCCGACCGATAACAACGGTTTTACATTTTACGAAAGTAACAAATGCTTTTCCGATTTTCTCAACTAGATCTTCTGTGATAGTTTCGCCGTAGATTCCTCTGATATCGTATGCTTTGAATACACCTGCCATGATTGAATTCTCCATTTGTTTTTAAAGTAAGGCGAAATCATACGAGGTGCGGTGATATAATTCAAGAGTTAATACACAGATAATTGAAAAGTGAAAGTTGAAAGTTGAAAGTTGAGAAAGTTCGTAGGTTAGGTGGATTAATGTAAGGGGGTGGTTGGTTTTTAGAGTTAAAATGGTGAGTAGGGGTAGATATTCTCAGGAAAAAGCCATATTCGTGCTAGCCAAGACGTGTAAATATGTAATAATACAACTGTTTTATTAGAAATAGAGGAAAGTATGAGTGAAATTTTATATGGGCGGCAGCCTGTTTTGGAGATGTTACGTGCTGATAAACGTCAAGTTATTAGCGTGATGATGCGGAAGTCTGTTAAGCCTACTAAGGAAACTGACGAGATTATTCGGTTGGCAAGTAAGGCCGGAGCTAGAGTTGAGGCTGTAGAGCAGCGAGAGTTGTCGCAACTTACTCATGATGGAAATCATCAAGGTATTGCTGCGCGGGTATCAAATAAAACTGCATTTAAGTATAACGATTTGGCTAAGAAGCTGAGTAAGAAAGATGGTGATTCGATAGTTCTTATTCTGGATCATATTCAGGATACAGGTAATTTAGGTGCACTATTACGCGTGGCTGATGCTGTAGGTGTTGATGCTGTTATTATTCCATCTGATCGGGCGGCGCAGGTTACGCCCGCGGTAGTGCGTGCTTCGGCAGGTGCTGCAGAGCATGTTGATGTATGCGTTGTGACAAATCTTGTGCGTACCATGAAGGATTTAAAGAAGGACGGGTTTTGGATTAGCGGTTTAGAGGCTTGTGATGAAGCCAAGAATTATACTGATGCTGATTTGACTGGTGCGGTTGTGTTGGTAGTTGGTAGTGAAGGTGATGGGCTAGGGCGGTTGGTTCGTGAAAACTGTGATTTCCTAGTTAAGTTTCCGTTGTATGGTAAGGTCACTTCGCTTAATGCGGCATCAGCTGGTGCGGTGGTTTTGTATGAGGTTCGAAGGCAGAGGAAGTGAAGTAGGAATTAGGAACGCTGAACGATGAAGGATTGGCTCGTGGCGTTAGCGTTACAAAAAATAGAAATTATGGTGAATGATGAAGAATATAGAAGAAGAATTTGATGTTGAAGTAATTAAGGCTGAACTTGGTGATGATGCAGGCAAGGGGCGTGTTGTTGCTATTGTGGGGCGGCCAAATGTTGGTAAGTCAGCAATCTTTAATCGCCTTGCAGGAAAACGTATATCGATTGTTCATGCTGAGCGTGGTGTTACGCGTGATCGTGTTATGCGTGAAGTTGAGTGGGGCGATAATAAGTTTGAGTTGATCGATACTGGCGGTATTTGCAGTGTGGATAGAGAGACAACAAAGAATCGGATTGAAGCGGGGATTCATGCGCAGGTTGATGCGGCGATGGAAGATGCAGCAGTTATTATTCTTGTAGTTGATGTTGAGACAGGTGTGGTTCCTCTGGATGAGGAGGTTGCAGCTTTTATGCGTCGTAGTGGTATTCCTATCTTTATTGCTGTTAATAAGTGTGATAATGCTGAGCGTGATGAAAATTGTGATGATTTTAGACGTTTTGGTATCTCTATCTTTCCGGTTTCTGCATTGCATAATCGGGGGATTGCTGAACTGATGGAGCAGGTTGTTAAGGAGTTGCCGGATGTTGAGAATGTTACCATTGAAAATCCACTTAAAGTAGCAATTGTTGGTCGTCCTAATGTGGGCAAATCATCTTATATTAACAGACTCTTGCGTAGTGATAGGGTGATTGTTTCTGATATAGCGGGAACAACCCGTGATAGTATCGATATACCGTTTATGCTGGGGCATGGTAAGCAGGCACGGCATTATCTTTTGATGGATACTGCGGGAATACGCAGAATTGGTAAAATCGATAATTCAGTAGAACGCTTTAGTAGATTTAGAGCAGAGAAAAGTATTCGGAATGCAGATATTGTTGTTCTGGTGTTGGATGCAGTGCAACGTCCAACTGCACAGGATAAAAAAATTGCTGCCATGATTCTAGAAGCGGGTAAAGGTTGCATGATTTTGGTTAATAAGTGGGATCTGGAAGAGGAAACTCAACGTAAGTATGGTCCAGAGATTCAGCGCCTTATGCCGTTTATGGGACATATTCCAGTGGTATTTGCTTCAGCACTTTCGGGTTATAATATTAAGAAAAGTGTTGAGATGATTGACTACATAAGTTCCCAGACGCAGGCTGACTTACCTACGGGGGTTCTTAATCGTACAATTGAAGAAGCTTGCGAGCGTGTGCATCCGCCAACAAAACAGGGTAGATCATTGAATATCTATTATGCAACACAAGTAGGGAAAACACCGTTGAGGATACGTCTATTTGTGAATAACTCTAAAATTGTGACCATGGAGTATAGGCGGTATCTTACTCGTATACTGCGTGAGAAGTTTGGGCTGGAAGGTGCGCCAGTGCAGTTGCAGTTTAGGTCTAAAATAAAAGATGCAGATAATATGACTGTAAGAAAAAAAGCGAAGAGCTGATAGTTTTTAGCGAAATCAAAGGAATAGTTATATGTTGTTTGAGTCTGGTCAGAGATTAGTAATTATAGGTGATTCGATTACCGATTGCGGGCGTGATAGACCGGTTGGCATTTTAGCTGGATTAGGTAGTGGATATGTGAGTCTTGTGAACGCAATGCTTGCTGCAGAATACCCCGATGTCATGCTTGATATCTTAAATACTGGTGTTGGCGGTAATCGAGTGACTGATTTACGGGATCGCTGGCAAACTGATGTATTGGATCTTAAGCCGGATTGGCTTTCTATTATGATCGGTATTAATGATGTGTGGCGCCATTTTACTAAATCGATGCAGGAACAGGTTGATGTTGATGAATATGAAGAGGTTCTTGAGTCATTGATCAAGCAGACTTTACCATCGATAAAAGGTTTGATTCTGATGACTCCGTACTATATTGAGGCTAATTGTGATGATCCAATGCGTAAGATGATGGATGAATATAGTGCGGTTGTGAAAAAGTTAGCAGAAAAATATGATGCTGTATTTGTAGATGTACAGGCTGCATTTAATGCGTACCTGAAACATCGCCCTAATCAGTCTTTGTGCCTCGACAGAGTGCATCCTGATGTTAGAGGGCATATGATTATCGCAAATGCATTTGTGGCCGCTGTGTCTTAGATGATCGCAGGTGTAAAACAGCTTTCCAAAGCTGTTCGGGTCAGCGTCGGAGCGCTGATTTACAGCTGTTCGGGTCAGCGTCGGAGCGCTGATTTACAGCTGTTTGGATCAGCGTCCGTCTTCGCCTTCGGCTACGCCGTGACAAGTCGTAGCGCTAATTTACAGTTCGTGTTACAAGTTTGAACGAAGAACTTCATGCACACTTCCCGATCATGCGCTACGAACGCTTGGCGCCCCCTGCCGATCCTGACTTGCGACACTTTATATTACAATTCACCTTCTGAAATAATAATTGCTTTTGATTTATAATTTTTGTACTGTTGTTCTATTGTGAAACAAGATTCATTAAATGATAGTGGTAAAAGCAGGGAGCTGTTTCTTTCTGATGTGTTTCAGTTTTCGTCACAGAAACGCCTGCGAAGAATGCTGGTCAATATCTGCTGGGCATGTATTGTTGGTGCTGCAGGGATGGCGATGGTAGCATGCTATATGGCGTGGTCTAACAGTTTGGCTGTTCTGCTAGTTGCTATTGTAGGGTTTGGTGTTATATTGCTGATTGCGCTAGCTGGGCGTATACGTGTAGCAGCAGTTGGGCTTATATCGTGGATCTACTTGGTGACATCAATGGGTGTTTATCTTGCTGGTGGTATTCATGATGTTGGCATTATTATTTTCCCACTTATTATCGTAATAGGTAGTCTTACGCTTAAATTACCATTCTTCATATTACTGACAGCTCTTGTTGCTGAATTTTTTGTTATGACCGGCTTGCAAGAACTCGCGCGAGGTGAACCATATACCTATCCTGTACAGGATGTTGGTGGCGATATAGTCTTGCTTGTAGTGATCATTATTATAGAAGCAGTGATCATGCGTCTGTTAGCAGGGGTTATTTCTAGTTCGATGCTTAGAGCCTATAGAAGTGAAAAAGATTATAAAGAGATATTTAATTCTACAGAGAACGCGATTTTTATTCATGATGCTGAGACTGGATGCATTTTAGATGTTAATAGAGCAACATTAGATATGTATGGGTATAGCTATGATGAGGTTGTTGGGATGCGTGTTGAGGATATTAGTGGTGGTGATCTGAGTCGTGCCGCCGAGGTTTCTTTTGAACATATTATGAAGGCGCGTGACGAAGGTCCTCAACGTTTTGAGTGGCTGTGCCGCAGTCAAAATGGTCGTGAGTTCTGGACTGAAGTCATGTTAAAGCTTACTGAGATTGGTGGTGCTGGGAGAGTTCTTTCTATTGTTCGTAACATTGATGAACAGAAGAGAATGGAAGAGCATTTACGCCAAGGGCAAAAGATGGAGGCTGTTGGATTGTTGGCTGGAGGCATTGCGCATGACTTTAATAATCAGCTTACAGGTATTATTGGATACACGGAGCTTAGTCTGAGTAGATTAGATGAGGGGGATGAGCAGTTGCGTAGCAATCTTAACGGGACTTTGTTGGCGGCTGATAGATCTGCTGAGTTAATAGCGCAACTTCTGGCATTTGCGCGCAAGGCTAAGTATCAATCTGTACCAGTTGATATACATGAATTAGTGAATGAAGTTTCATCATTACTGTGTCGTAGCATCGATAAGAATATCGATATGGAATGTGATTTTAAGGCTGATCCATCATTGGTTCTTGGTGATTCCGCGCAGTTACAGAATGCTATTCTGAATTTAGCCATTAATGCACGTGATGCCATGCCTGATGGTGGAATGATTATATTTTCTACAGAGTTGGTAACAATATCAGAGCCAGACCTTGCTTTTATGTCACAAGAGGTTGTGCCTGGGCAATATCTACAATTAACAGTTACTGATACTGGCATTGGCATGACTAAGGATGTTAAGGGCAGAATCTTTGAGCCATTCTTTACAACAAAGATGTCTGGAAAAGGAACGGGCATGGGGTTACCTGCAGTTTATGGTACAATGAAAAACCATGGTGGTAGCATTTCTGTTTACAGTGAAAAAGGTCATGGCTCTTCTTTTATTATTAGCTTGCCGTTATATGAGAGTGAAGAGGGTGAAATTATTTCGGAAGAGGAGGTTGTTGTAACCTTGGCAGATATGAGAGTTCTGATTGTTGATGATGATGATGTTGTCTGCTTGGTGGTTGAGCGCATGGTGGAACAGTGTGGTGGAGAATCTGTGGTGTGTCATGATGGTGTAGAGGCCGTGGATTACTACAAGCAGTATCATAATGTTATAGATGTTGTTGTTCTTGATATGGTTATGCCTAATATGGGTGGTGCTGAAACATTTTATGCGTTACAGAAGATCAATCCAGATATTAAGGTTATTGTCACTTCAGGATTTAGTATTAATCGAAATGTTCAAGGGTTAATTGATACAGGTGCAGAAGGTTTTGTGCAGAAACCTTTCAGGAAAAGTTGTTTATGCTCTGCGATATCAGCCGCTTGTAAATAAAAGTATAGCTTGATATATCGGTTGGTTTGGGCGTAGAGTCTTCCACGTTTATTATATGAACGTGATAGCTGTAGATATTTG
>DAOVUR010000293.1 GCA_030632465.1 bacterium
AAATGCTTACATCAAGCATTAAAACAGCAAAAAAGAAGCTTTAAAGAGCTGATTCAATAATTATTCACTATTCATTATTCATTATTCACTAAATAGTCCTTCATTTCAGACTATTACTTGTGTTTCAAGCTGTTTTGTGAAACAATTCCTCGTTTTAAAGACAATTATAATTAAGGACTATTTAAGATGCATAAATATAGAACAGATACATGTGGTGAGTTAAGAAAAGAAGATGCCGGTAGCGAGGTGCGTATTTCTGGCTGGGTATTTAGAAAACGTGATCATGGTGGTCTGCTCTTTGTGGATTTACGTGACCATTATGGAGTGACTCAGGTTGTGGTACAGGCTGAGAGTGAATTTATTGATGTAGTACAGAAGCTCCATCCAGAGAGTGTTATTACTGTTACTGGCTTGGTTGACGCTCGCTCAGGTGAAACTGTTAATGCTGACATGCCGACAGGAGAGATTGAAGTAGTAGCACAATCTTTGATTGTTGAGTGTGCATCACAGGTTATTCCTTTTCAGGTTAGCGGTAGTGATGATGGCCCTGAGGAGTTACGGTTACGTCACAGATTTATTGATCTTCGTCGTGAACGTATGCAGAAGAACATACTTTTACGTTCCCAGATTATCTCCAGTCTTCGTCAACGCATGATTAATCATGGATTTAACGAGTTTCAGACACCAATTTTGACATGCAGCTCTCCTGAAGGTGCGCGTGATTACTTGGTTCCTAGTAGAATTCATCATGGCCAGTTTTATGCGTTACCGCAGGCGCCACAACAGTTTAAGCAGTTGTTAATGGTTTCCGGTTTTGATAAGTATTTCCAGATTGCACCATGTTTTAGGGATGAAGATGCACGTGCTGATAGGTCGCCAGGTGAATTTTATCAGCTTGATATTGAAATGTCATTTGCTACTCAAGATGATATATTTGAGGTTGTGGAAGATGTGCTTTCTGGTGTCTTTAAAGAGTTTTCTGATTGGGAAGTCAGTGACACTCCATTTATCCGTATACCATTTAGAGAAGCGATGCTGAAGTATGGTACTGATAAGCCTGACCTAAGAAATCCTATTGAGATGCTGGATGTAAGCGACATCTTTTTGACATCAGGTTTTAATGCATTTAGTGGTGCGATTAAGAAGGGTGCGGTAGTAAGAGCTATCCCTGTAAAAAATCTTGTTGGTAAGCCGCGCAGTTTCTTCGATAAACTTGTGAAGTTTGCTATTGATTCTGGTAGTAAAGGATTGGCTTATCTTGCATGGAATGAGGAGGAAGTTAAAGGCCCAATAGCAAAATTCCTTTCTGATGATGAGATGAAGTCTCTCGCTGAACAGTGTGGTGCTGAGGCAGGCGATGTTGTGTTTTTTGTTTGCGATAGTCCAGATAAGGCTAGCAAAATTGGTGGTGAAATTCGGACTAAGTTGGGGCATGATCTTGAATTAATAAAAGATGGTGTCTATAAGTTCTGCTGGGTTGTTGATTTCCCAATGTTTGAGCTGGATGAAGAGACTGACAGAATAGATTTCTCGCACAATCCATTTTCAATGCCTCAGGGCGGCCTTAAAGCGCTTGAGGAACAGGATCCGCTAACTATAGACGCGTTCCAATATGACGTGATCTGCAATGGTATAGAGCTTTCTAGTGGTGCAATCCGTAATCATATGCCAGAAGTTATGTATAAGGCGTTTGATATTGCTGGTTATAGTAATGAAGTTGTTGAAGAAAAGTTTCCAGCTTTGCTTAATGCATTTAAGTATGGTGCACCGCCGCATGGTGGTATTGCTCCTGGGATTGATCGTATTGTGATGCTACTTGCTCAAGAAGAGAACATTAGAGAGGTCATCGCTTTCCCAATGAATCAGCGTGCGCAGGATCTTATGATGAATGCTCCAGCTGAAGTTTCAGAACTACAGCTTCGCGAATTACACCTTAATATTCGTAAGCAGAATGTTGCTGCAAAAAGTGAACTTAAAAGCAGTGAACAGCTTAAAAGCAGTGAATAGTGAACAGTGGTTGTGCCTAC
>DAOVUR010000151.1 GCA_030632465.1 bacterium
ATTGAACTCCATAAAGAATCTCGCGAAATAGGCGTTTATGTTTTGCCAAAGACTCTTGATGAGGAAGTTGCCCGTGTGCATATTGAAAAGCTCGGTATCACTCTGGATAAGCTGAATCGTAAGCAGTCATCTTATATTGGTGTTAAACCAGATGGTCCATATAAGCCTGACACATATAGATACTAAAAGCAGTGAATCATACCGACAGCTTCGCAGTCCGGCAGATAAATAACTAATAGTGAATAGTGAATAGTGGTTCGGGAACATTGTTATATAATGTTCCCGAACTTTTTTTGAGCTAGTTTTATCATGAATATAAAAGACTGCATCTTAGCTATTATTGCCTGTTTGCTCTGGTCAACAGCGTTTGTTGCGGTTAAGTATACGCTCGGTTATATGTCGCCACTAACTCTGGCGGGCATTCGTTTTATGCTTGCCGGCCTTTTGCTGCTACCATTGTGTGGAGGTGTAAAGGCGTTACGTGCAGTATGGGTTGAACACCGCTCAACACTTCTCTTGGCATCGTTACTGAATACAGTGCTTTTATACGCGATCTTTTATACTTCGTTAAAGTTTGTGCGAGGTGCGCAGGCCGCCATTATGATTGGCGCGTCGCCTATGGTAACTTCTGTAGTTGCGCATTTTGTGATGAAAAATGACCGTATGACGCGCCGAAAAGTTGTTAGTCTGTTTCTGGGGCTTGCTGGAATTGTTCTACTAACCATATCGAGTAAACCTTGGGTTCCTGTTGGTGCAAAAGAGGGACTGGGATTGCTGATTATGCTTGGGGCTTCGCTTAGTGCAGCATTTGGTAATATTGTTGTTGCGCGTGGTCGTGTGCCTGTGTTGTACACAGTGGCATTAACGTCACAGCAGATATTCTTAGGTGGTGTTGTTTTGCTGGTCGCGGGATTAGTAACGGAGGGGATTCCTTCACTAATTCTACCGTGGTCTTTTTATGCTGTCTTGCTATGGCTTGCAGTTGTTTCTGCTGTTGGATTCTCTATATGGTTCAGACTATTGGATCGTGTGCCTGTCTCTGAGCTTAATATGTGGAAATTCATTATCCCGCTATTTGGTGCGATATTAAGTTGGGTGTTATTGAAGGCTGAGTCGCCAGATATCTTTAGTGTGCTTGGTATGTTGTTGGTGGCAGTAGGTATTGTCTGGTCACAGCTACGTAGTGACTGAACTGATTATGCAAAAAAGTCTTAGGTGTTGTGGTGGCAAGGTGGTACGATATTCAACATAGTGAAAGGTGTCTTTTGCGAAAAAGGTTGCGTAGTAATAAGTAGTGTTGAGGAGGTGGATGATGGTAGGTGAATCTAAAGGTATTGTGCGGAGAGGGAGACGCAAATTTCTATTAACTGAATTTGATAAAGCGTGGGGCGGGCTTAAAAGTAGAACTCGTTTTGCCTTTACAGGTAAGTTTGACCAGCACCTCACCCCGCAAGACGTTATAAAACTGAAGAAGTATATTACAGACTGTGTTTCAGGGAAGGGCGGAAAGGTTGCTCAGCGTCATGCGGCTGTGGAGTTAGGTATGCTTTACCTTGATCTTTCAGTTAAGGGACAGAAAAAGTTCTTTAAGATATTAGCCGACGATTTTGATATTGATCAGTCATTACTCGCAAAGAATCTGGATGAGGTTCGTGATGCTGATTGTGAGGGGGCTAGGATTGATGCCGAAGTTAAACTGAAGCAGTTGCTAACACCACCTAGAATGGAACTGTTACGTCAATTTAATTCACTACCGCAGGGGCTTAAGTTTCTTATAAATATGCGGGCTGATCTGCTTCCTTATAAAAAAGATAATCCGCGCATGAAGAAGCTAGAACTTGAGTTTAAGGAGCTATTGGCGGCTTGGTTTGATGTAGGGTTATTGGATCTTAGTGAAATAACGTGGAGTTCATCAGCAGCGTTACTTGAAAAGCTAATAAAATATGAAGCGGTGCATGAGATCAAGTCTTGGGCAGATATGCGAGGAAGATTAGTTTCCGATCGACGCTGTTTTGCGTTTTTTCATCATAAAATCGAGACGGTACCGCTGATTTTTGTTGAGGTAGCATTAGTCAATGATCTGCCTAGTAATATTCAAAACCTTCTAGCGCATAGTGATGAAGATGTGGATACGAATAAGGCTTCTACCGCTATTTTCTACTCTATCTCCAATACCCAGAAGGGATTGGGTGGCATAAGTATGGGAAATTTTCTGATTAAAAGAGTTGTCGAGAAGTTGTCAGTAGAGTTAAAGGGATTGAAGAGTTTTGCGACCCTTTCTCCGTTACCTACTTTTAGACGATGGCTTGATAAGAAGTTGTCAGAGGAAGATGTAGACTTACAAAAGATTATTAATGGAAAATTACCTGAGTACTTGGCTTCCTCGAAGAAACCTGCTGAAGAGCTATTGAAGTTGCTTGGTGGTGATTGGCAAGCGGATGAGGTTATGTGTGATAAGCTTGAGCCGTTAATGACGCACTTGGTTGCTCTCTATCTGATGAAAGAGCGGCGACTTGGTAAGGCTTTTGATCCGGTAGCTAATTTTCATTTAACTAATGGTGCTCGTATTCAGCGGATCAATTTTCTGGGGGATATATCGGAGCATGGGATGAAGCAGTCGTATGGGATGATGGTTAACTATCGATATAAACTTCATGATATTGAGGAGAATCATGAGGCTTATGTCACAAGTTGCCATATAGCAACCTCAAAAGATGTGCGTAGTAACTTGAAGTTGAAGTAGCAAGTATATCTTGCAGTAGGAATATAAAAACTGGTTTTATATCTGAGGGTGTGATATATGTATGAACCTGTATTTAAGAGGGTAAACCTCGATTATTTTAAGTTGTTAAAGGAAATTTGTTGTATGAGGAAGTTTATAGCTATTTTACCGCTAGTTGCATCTATGATTATGTTTGGTGGATGTGAGGAGCTTGATAAGTTAACTGGTGAAGATTCTGCTAGTGATGGTCTTGATTTAGGATCGGTTGTTTGGCTTGACCAGAATGTTTCAGAATGGCCAGCAACGGCATCACTGAATGCATCGGTTAGTGGAGGCACTGTTCATGTGCCGTACGATAAAGCTAATGTGTGGCCAGGTGTTTCTGCTGGTGGTGCTTCTGTAAATGCTAATGTATGGATTTTTGTTCAGCAGGATGGTACTTGGTATGGTGCTACGTGGGAATGGCTACGAGTTGGTCAAACTTCCAAGAGTGCATCTTCTGTGTCTGGAAGTCATATAAAGAAGGCTCCGCTAGAAAGTTTTCAGCCTGTATCTGGCGAGACTTATGGATTCATGGTTAGTGGGCTTGTTCGAATTGGCGCCAGTAATATTGACGAACGTTCTAATGTTTCTATGGTAACATGGCCATAACGAGAGGTTAGTGACGGGTGGCAAAAAATAAAATAAAAACTAAGGTTCTTAAGCGTTCGGAGCATATTGTCTCACGTAGTAATATTGATGACGATGCTATTAAGGTTATGCGTCGCCTGAAGAATCATGGTTTTGAGGCTTATCTTGTAGGTGGTGGTGTTCGTGATCTACTGCTGGGTAAGTCGCCTAAAGATTTTGATGTTTCCACTGATGCGCATCCAGGACAGATTCATAAACTTTTCCGTAATAGCATTATGATTGGGCGGAGATTCCGTCTGGTGCATGTTATGTTTCGCGGCAAGGTTATAGAAGTTAGTACGTTTCGTCGTGATGTTGATGCAAAAGACAAGCAGGATAAAGACGATCTTTATCAGAAACGCGATAATACTTTTGGAACGCCGGAAGAGGATGCGTTTCGTCGTGACTTCACTGTTAATGCACTCTTTTATGATGTACGTAGCTTTGATATTATCGATTATGTTGGCGGACTTGATGATATAAAGAAGCAGGTGATTCGTTGTATTGGTGATCCTAGTATCAGATTTCAGGAAGATCCTGTGCGTATGTTACGCGCCATTCGTTTTGCTGCGCGTCTGAATTTCAACATAGAGAAGAAAACTTACCGTGGTATTGCTGGTAACTATAAAGATATTAAAAAGGCATCACCAGCACGGATGCTTGAAGAGATCTATAAACTATTCATGTTTGGAGTCGCGCAACCTACCTTTAAGCTCTTAAAGAAGACAAAGATGATGTCTGTCATGTTGCCTGAGCTTGATGAGTTTGTTTCACGAGGCAAGCGTGGTAAAGATTCACCGCTTTGGGGTTTTCTAGGTGCTCTGGATGGTGGACTCGCGACGGTTTCGCGCGTTCGACCATCGTTGATGCTTGCTACTCTATATTATGCATCTTTTAAAGAGCATCTTGAGGATTTACAAAGTGAAGGAAGAAGGGTGTTGCATGAGGATGTGGCAAGGTCCGTATTGCATGATGTGGCTGATCGCTATCATATACCTAAGAAGGTCTTTTATAATATTGTGCATGCGTTTGCCATGCAGCGTTATTTCCATCCTAGCAACAGAAATCGGATATCTACAAAGAAACTTGTAGCACGTGAGGCATTTCCAGAGGCATTGGCGCTCTATGAGATAGAGCTTAAAGCTACAGGTGGTGATCTCAAGTTGTTGAAGCCGTGGATAAAGCTTTATGGCGAATATAAACGAGATAATCCTGATGCTGAGAAACCAAAGCGTACAAGGCGTAGGAGAAATAATCCGCGTAAGAAGTATCCGCCACGTAAGAAGAAGGAGTAGGTGAGTATTTTTGGGTATGTGAGTGTGTTGTTTTGACAAAATGGGTTTCTGCTTTATTGGAAAAGATTGAACGCCCAACTACGAACGCTCAACTATGAACTACCAAGGAAAAGAAAAAACAAATAAAAAATGTAGAGTCAGCTCTATGAGCTGAAAGCGACGGGCATAGCCCTAGTCGTGAACGTACTGTGTCACTTTTGGACGCTAGTGATTACGATTAGGATTAGGAGATGGAGAGATAGGAATGAAGTTAGGAATTATTGGTGGTAGTGGGGTTTATAGTATTGATGGACTTGAGCAGGTTGAGCTTCGTGATGTTG
>DAOVUR010000041.1 GCA_030632465.1 bacterium
AGAAGGCATAAAGATAACGGTTGACTGGTATCTAGCTAATAAGCCTTGGTGGGAACGTATTCGTAGTGGCGATTACTTGAAGTATTATGCGGATATGTATCAGCATCGTTTAGATAGTTAATAATGAATAGTGGTTGTGGTAATACGAGGGCATTTCGGCTCCGCTCAATGACCTCGTAAGTGGTTTGGTTCATAGGACGAGGGCATTTCGGCTCCGCTCAATGACCTCTTAATGCAGTAGAGGTTGTTTTGAAAGGGATTGTGACATGAAGATAGGCGAGATTTTTGAGGCAGTTGTACATGGTGTTAAGCGCGCTTGGAAATTTATTACGAGTGATGTCTGGGATATAGATATTAAATCTCTTGCGCCAAAAAAAGGTTTTGCTATTAGGTTTGTGCGGGTTATTCATTTAGTATTTAAGGGGTTTCGTGATGATGAATGCCCTTTACACGCTTCTGCACTTACGTATAGTACGCTGATGTCATTTGTTCCGGTACTGGCAATATCGCTGGCACTCGCTAGAGGATTAGGTGGTGCTGATGCCGCTAAAACTAAGATTCAGGAAGGTGTTAATGAGTGGACGCAATCTTTTGCTGCTCAAACTACAGTGGAGATGCCTGTAGAGGTGACCACTGTTGTACCCGAAGCTAGTGGTCTAGAGGACGCTACTGTACATGGTAACCCTGGTGAGTTAGCTACTCAGATAAATGAAATGGTTGAGACTGGGTTTGATAAAGTTGAAAATATCAACTTTGCTTCGCTTGGTGGTGTTGGATTGATACTGCTGTTGTGGATGGTGATTGCTGTGCTTGGTCGTGTGGAAGGATCATTTAATCAGGTATGGGGTATTGCTAAAGGTCGTCCAGTATGGAGGAGATTTACCGATTATTTAAGTATCCTTATTTTATTACCTATTCTGATTGTAGCAACATACTCTTTGCCCGTAGCAGATTTTATAATTAATCATTCAGGCGAGGCTGCTGGCGCAGTGAAGAGTATACTCTCTTCTGATTTATTACGGCGTGTAACATTTACCTTTATGACAACACTATGCTTTGGGTTTACCATTATGTTTATGCCTAACACCAAAGTTAAGCTGTGGCCGGGACTTGCTGGTGGTTTTGTTTCTGGTATGTTGTTTATTGGCTGGCTTTGGATTTGTGCTGCTATTCAGGTAGGTGCCGTGAAATATGGCAAGATATATGGAAGCTTTGCTGTAGTACCAATTATTCTAGCTTGGGTTTATGTGAGTTGGCAGATTGTGCTGTTTGGGGCAGAGGTTGCTTTTGCGGTACAAAACTGCACCACATACCGTATGGAACAAGGCTCAGAGCGGGCCAGCTTTAAGGCGAGAACCATTCTTGCGATTAGTCTTGTATTAGAGGCGTCAAAACGGATGTTAGGTGATAATAGTGGAAGCTTGAATATTGAAGAGTATGCAAGAGAAAGAAATGTTCCTGTACGGTTGCTTAATGAGGTTACAAAAGAGCTGACCGACCTTGGCATATTTGCCGAAGTTCATGATGATGGAGGGCTCTTTGTTATGCTGAAAGCACCTGGCAGTCTGTTGATTTATGATTTGGTAAAAAGCTTTTCAGATTTTGGTGTTGCTCCAGTAAAACTTGGGCTTGGCAGTATTGATCCTGCGTTGGAACAAGTGCTGGAACAGCTTGATAGAGGTGTCGTGGCAGGATTACAGGGAGTGACGGTTTTGCAGGTTGCGCAAGAGATGGCTTGAGTGAATTCCTTTTAGTAAAACAGCTTTCCATAGCTGTTTAATCAGCATCGGAGTGCTGATTTACCGCCCTTGCTAAATGCCTTTTTGAAAAGTTATGAATTTTTCTGAATCAGAAGTAGAAAATCATTTTGTCCGTTAATCATTTTGTCAAAAAAAATATTAGGAGTACGAAGTTAAGTGTTAGATTTAAAGAAGATTTTGAATGAGGAGCAGTATGTTGCGGCAACAGCTCCGGATGGAGCGATATTAGTATTAGCAGCAGCGGGAACAGGCAAGACGAGAACCTTGGTGTATCGTATGGCGTGGCTTGTTGAAGATAAGGGCGTTACACCTGACCGAGTGTTGTTGCTTACTTTCACAAATAAAGCAGCTCGCGAGATGCTGGAACGTGCTAATGAGGTTATTGGTACTGGGATTGCCGGTATATGGGGTGGGACTTTTCATCACATGGCAAATAGGATTTTACGGCGTTACGGCAGGCATCTTGGTTATCCACCAGACTTCCCCATTATTGATCGTGATGATGCGCGTACTATTGTGGGACAGAGCCTCAAAGAGCTTAAGCTGAACAGTAAAGATTTTCTTAAAAAAGATGTGTTGCTATCACTTTTTGGTACGGGCGTAAACTCAAAGGATTCTTTAGAGGATATTGTTTATGAGCGTTATAATGATAGCGCTATTGAGCCTAGTGATGTGTTATCTGTGCATAAGATGTATGAGAAGAAAAAGCGTGAATTAAACGCTATGGATTTTGATGATCTTCTTGTTAACTGTCTGCGTCTGTTTAAGGAGCAGCCGCGTGTCCTTGAGCAGTATCAAGAAAAGTTTCTTCATATTCTGGTAGATGAGTATCAAGATACAAACCCGATACAGGCAGAGCTTATTGACTGTCTTGCCGCACGTAATGGTAATATTTTTGTGGTTGGTGATGACTTCCAGTGTATTTACTCGTGGCGTGGTGCTGATTTCAGAAACATTATGTCTTTTCCTGAGCGTTATCCTAATGCGTCAATTCATAAGTTAGAGACAAACTATAGAAGCGTACCTGAGGTGCTGGCGGTGGCGAATGCCTGTATTGCTGGTAATCCCGAACAGTTCCAAAAAGAGCTTAAAGCGACTCGTGAGGCCTATAAGAAGCCACGTGTGGCGATGATCCGTGATGGTTATGATCAGGCTAGGTATGTGGTGCGATTAATTAATGAGCTTATCTATGATGGTTGTAAAGCGTCTGAGATAGCCGTTTTGTACCGTGCTCATTTTCACTCGATGGAGTTGCAGCTTGAGTTATCACGTGCAAAGATGCCGCATGTCATAACTTCGGGGTTACGATTTTTTGAGCAGAAGCATGTTAAAGATGTCTGTAGTGTTGTTAAACTAGTGGCGTCACCTAGCGATGAATTATCATTTAGGCGGTTGTTAGAGTTGTTGCCTCGGGTGGGTGAACGTACGGCGATAAAAGTCTGGCAAAAGCTTGGTAGCCGATTTGATGTTATGAATTCTGAACAGCGAGAAATTGTTCGTTCAAGCATAAGTGCTGTTGCACGACCATTATGGGACGCTATAGAACCGGTTCTTACTGATTATGTTGGCGAGAGAACTGGGCGTGACGCAGGTGAAATTATTGCTAGATTCTTGGCTATGTTCTATAAAGATTATGCAGTAAAGAATTATGATAATGCTGAGCGGCGTATAGATGATATTAAGGAGTTGATGATTCATGCTGGGCGTTGCGAGACTATAGAGGCGTTCTTGAGTGATATGGCGCTGTTAACTAATACTGATACAGCAGAGAAAGAGGATGATTTCGATTCTGATGCATCAATTAGACTGAGCACTGTTCATCAGGCTAAAGGTCTGGAATGGTCGGTAGTGATTATATTGTGGGCATCAGAAGGTATGTTTCCGTCGCCACGTTCTGTTGATGAATCTATTGAAGGTGAAGCCGAAGAGCGGCGCCTCTTTTATGTGGCTGTTACCCGCGCTAAAGATGACCTTATAATATGTGCACCTGAGATGCGGCGTATGCGTGATGGCGGTGTTATGTTTCATGACCCATCGCGCTTTGTGACAGAGATCCCGCAGGGACTATTGCAGAGAGCGTATAATTGAAAATTGAAAGTTGAAAATGAATAAAGACAATATAGTTAATAATCAAACACGTATATTATACGACGCTTTGCGCCTAATAAACTATCTGTTTTCGGAAAGTAATTGTTACCGAGCAAATTGCGATTGGCTGTTACCAGCCAAATTAAAACGATAGAAGATTCTCGCGCTATCATCAGGCTTCGCACGCTACGCCCGGACAAGTCATGGATAAATCATACCGACAGCTCCGCAGTCAGGCAGATGAATCCCATTCCCGTAATATATTTCATACTTTACTGAATAGCTATGGAAAGCTGTTTTACTGGGCGTGTCTTGCCGAATGGTGGCTCGTGCGGAGAATAATAGCGTTATTCTCCGCAAAATATGCATGGAATATCTTTACATGGTGGTAAAAGATGGTATATTCACTGTAGATTATGCGGGGAAAAGATGAAAACTTATATCTATCAGCAAGGTGATTGGCCTAAATTCAGGTGGGATGACCAGCAATTATTGGAAATTTTGGGGCGTGTTCGATATATTCAAGGTAAAATTCTTGGAAGAATGGAATCGCTTGGCTTTGAGCTACGAAAAGAAGCGGTATTAGAAACGTTAACTGCTGATGTTTTGAAATCTAGCGAAATTGAAGGCGAAATATTAGATCAGGATCAAGTTAGGTCTTCAGTGGCAAGAAAACTTGGTATGGATATAGCTGGATTAATTCCGTCAGATAGGGGTGTTGATGGTATTGTGGATATGCTAGTGGATGCAACGCAGAATTATGGTAAACCATTCACTATGGCGCGTCTATACAATTGGCATTGTGCATTATTTCCGATGGGGCGGAGTGGAATGTATGAAATAGTTACAGGTAACTGGCGTGATGATTCGCGTGGTCCTATGCAGGTTGTTTCTGGTTCAATAGAAAAAAGTAGGGTACATTATCAAGCACCGGCTGCACATTTAGTTCCTCATGAAATGAAAAAGTATTTAGACTGGGTTAATAACAGTCAGGCTACTGATTTGGTTATTAAAGCTGGAATAGCACATTTATGGTTTATATCTATACATCCATTTGAGGATGGAAATGGGCGTATTGCACGGGCTATTACTGATATGCTTTTAGCAAAAGCTGACGGTGTTTCACAAAGATTTTATAGCATGTCATCACAGATTAGACTTGATAGAAAAGAATATTATGAAGTTTTGGAGAAGACTCAAAAAGGAAGCTTGGATATTACAGACTGGCTGTACTGGTTTTTAAGTTGTTTATATAAGGCTCTTGAAGCATCAAATGATATACTTTCTAAAACTATTTTTAAGCATGAGTTTTGGGTACGAAGTAGTATGCTTTTGAATAATGAAAGGCAGAAAAAAATGCTTAATAAACTTCTTGATGGATGTACTGGAAATATGACCACCTCAAAATGGGCAAAAATCACAAAATGTTCACCTGATACAGCATTGCGTGATATTCAAGACTTAATCAGTAAAGATATATTGCGTAAAAATATGAGTGGTGGGCGAAGTACAAGTTATGAATTATTTTAAAGGATAATGAGTATTCTTGTCTGATCACAATAAATCAATATGTGTCGTGGAAAATCACCTTTTCCGGAGGTCGAGTTAGTTGGATGGGAATCCTTCAGTGGCAAGAAAGATTGGCCGAGATGGCCAACGCTATACACAAAAAGTAAAACTAAAAACTGTCCACTGAGAACTGATAACTTTCTAGAGTAGTATACCGTTATGGTTATCTTCGTCCTTTTTCCACCAACGTTGCTGTGAGGTTGCGATGCGTGCGATTTTCTTACCGGTCATGTGGTTACCGCGTGCTTTCACGCCTTTTACTGGCGTATCTAGCGGTCTGAATACCTGTTGGTGTATACGCTGATTTTTTGCTGGTTTATATTTTACGTATAGCTCTTCTGGTGCACCTTCTTGGAAGAGCAGTACTTTTGCGCCTTCTGGTGTGCAGAGATAATCTCTATCCAGGATGGTACCACCAAATGTAAAGCGCTTGATGAATGTAAAGTGATCAAGGGTATATACTAGAGTGAATTCTTTGTCGCGATCGACCTTAGCGAGGTATAGCATGTTGGTATCTACAAATATACGCTCTGGTGGTGCGGTAACCTTATATTTCCCATCATCCCATACCATAATGAGTTTGTCGTATGATGAACATTCTAGTGTTTCTTCGCCGGCGACCGAGTAGCCGCAATATCCTTTTTCGATATCGTAGCCAATTTTAAGCTCTTTAGCAGTTAGTTCACGGACCTCGATACTATCAAATTTTACCACTTTGGTTTTACGTGGATAGTCTTCGGCATACTCTTTGATTATTCTTTTTAGGTAACGCACTGCATAGCGTGTGAGCTGCTTGAGATGTTTTTCAATCTCAGCAATCTCTGCCTGAAGTTTTTCGATATCTTTACGGTTTTTATCTATATCAAAACGGGAGATTCGTTTGATACGAACGTTTAGTAGTGTTTCGATATCTTTATCGTTAATTTTGCGGCTAAGTTTCTTTTTGAAGGGGATAAATCCATCTAAGATGGCATCTTCGATGGCCGCACTAGTTTTACACTCTTCAATATCTTTGTAGATTCTGTTTTCAATAAATATCTGTACCAATGTTTTTGTATATACATCTTCTTCTAGATTATGTTTACGCTGATTAAGTTCAGCCTCAAGGAGCTGTTTGAGTCGTTTGGTAAGCTCGACAATAACTTCGTTAGCTGTAAATTCTACCGGTTTACCGTCACGAATCAGGATGATGTTGCTGGATATCTTTGATTCACATGTGGTGAAGGCGTAGAGTGCTTTGATTGCTTTTTCTGGTTTCGTTCCAGGGGTAAGTGTAAGTTCAATCTCTACTTTTTCGGCGGTAAAATCTGTAATCGCTTTGACGGGGATCTTTTTCTTGCGAATTGAATCTTCTATTGAAGAGATTAGAGCCTCACTGGTTGTGTTTGCCGGTAGCTCGGTGATGACTATACGGTTGTTCTTCTTCTCTTGAATTTTTGCTCTTACTTTAATGGCTCCATTGCCATCATCGTAGTCGCTGATATCCATGAGTCCGCCTTGCTGGAAGTCTGGTAGGATAGAGAATTGTTTCTTTTGTAAGATTGCGATCTGCGCCTCTAGTAGTTCTTTAAAGTTGTGCGGAAGAATCTTGGTTGAGAGCCCCACGGCAATACCTTCGGCGCCTAACATTAATATGAGCGGTAGCTTGGATGGTAGCGTGACTGGTTCTTTGTTACGTCCGTCGTAGCTTGGGACGAATTCTGTTAGCTCTTTGTTGAAAATCTCTTCACGCGCAAGTTTGGTTAGTCGACATTCTATGTAACGTGCTGCTGCGGCACGGTCACCAGTAAAGATGTTACCGAAGTTTCCCTGACCTTCAATTAGAAACCTACGATTGGTTAATGAGACAAGTGCATCACCAATTGATGCATCACCATGCGGGTGATACTGCATGGTGTGACCGACAATGTTAGCTACTTTGACGAAGCGGCCGTCATCTTTCTCTTTTAGTGAGTGTAGGATCCGGCGTTGTACAGGCTTGAGACCATCGTATAG
This sequence comes from bacterium, assembly GCA_030632465.1. GTDB lineage: Bacteria > Verrucomicrobiota > Kiritimatiellia > UBA8416 > CAMZLY01 > CAMZLY01. Next base: position 7,413 of record DAOVUR010000041.1, read on the forward strand.
TTGTGGGATTGCTCGTTCACATATTACATAAGATGCGTATTGGATAAAGTTGTAGTCCATCAGTTCCTGTAGTGGTCCGCCATCTTGTAGTGGGATAGGGGTTCCTTGTGGTTCCGGTGCGGACTTTGCTTTTTTTGTCTTCACTGCAACTGCTGCAACTTCGGCCTCTTTTTGTTTTGGTTCTGGTACGGCCGGTGTTTCGTTGCTTGGCGATCCAAAGCTGAATTCTGTTTGATCTTTTTTGCTCATTTAAGTTTTCTCAATTCTCGTCTTGGACAAAATGATTTTTTTCTTGTTTCTAATAATTATTTTGTCTAATAAATCATTTTGTCATAAAAATAGTTTTAATTATTCACTGTTCACTATTCGTTATTCACTGTTTCTGATTCTGTTGTTAAATTTTCCATTATATATGCGCGTCGTTCGCGGGTATTTTTGCCCATGTAGAATCCGACGATTTCGGGAATCATGTGGTCTTCACTGATTTCAACTGGTGTAAGTTTCATTTCTGGGCCAATAAAAGCCTTGAATTCATCAGGTGAGATTTCTCCTAGTCCTTTGAATCGCGTGATCTCTACGCCTGTTTTAAGTTTTTTGATGGCTTTTTCGCGCTCTTGATCTGTGTAGCAGTAGATTGTCTCTTTCTTGTTACGCACTCTAAAGAGTGGTGTTTCTAGGACATGTAGATGTCCTCTTTCCACTAATGTTTTGAAGAACCGCAGAAAGAAGGTGATTATGAGGTTACGGATATGTAGTCCATCCACATCGGCATCGGTTGCGAGTACAACTTTGTTGAAGCGTAAGCCTTCAATGTTATCTTCAATATTTAGGCCGCGCATTAAATTGTACAGCTCTGTGTTTTTATAGATCGCATCGCGTGTGAGATCGCATACGTTAAGGGGTTTACCTTTTAATGTGAAAATTGCCTGTCGGGTGGCGTCTCGACAGCTTACCATGGAGCCGGCGGCAGATTGTCCTTCTGTAATAAAGATCATGGTGCCTTCACCTTTAATTTTATCTTTATTGTAATGAAGTTTGCAGTCGCGCAGGTTAGGTATTTTGATTGATACAGATTTTGATCGTTCGCGTGCTAGTTTTTTTACCGATTGAAGTTCTTTACGGAGTTTCTGTGTTTCCTCAATTTTATTGATCAGTTTTTCGGCAGACTTAGGGTTACGATGCATTAGATCGGCAACGATATCGCGTATTTTTGCTACTAAGTCGGCCCTTATTTCGGTGTTACCTAGTTTGTTTTTTGTTTGCGATTCGAAAACTGGTTCTTTTAGGCGGATAGCTATTGCACCAAGTACGCCTTCGCGGACGTCATCACCATCAAAGCGTTTTTTCGCAAAGATGTTGATACCTTTAAGCAGTCCTTCTCTGAATGCGCTCAGATGTGTACCACCGTCGGTGGTGAACTGACCATTTACAAAGGAGTAGTATTCTTCGCTGAATCGGTTGGTGTGTGTGAATGCGATTTCTAGAGTTTTTTCGATATGATGAAATGGTGGGTAGATTTTCTCAAACTGGCTATCATCACGGATAAGATCTAGTAGTCCATTTTCGCTGGTGAGAACTTCGCCATTAAAATGAATGGCAAGTCCTGCGTTTAGGTAGGTGTAGAAACGGAATCGACGCATCAGGTGCTCATGTTTAAATGACCACTTGCCGAATATGTCATCGTCAGGAACGAAAGTGACGGTAGTGCCGTTTGATTCATCTGTTGATTTTTTGCGGCTGGTTTCAATGAGGTCACCTTTTGTGAAGCTGGCTTCTACGAATTTACCGTCGCGCACAGATTTCACGCAGAAACTTTCTGATAGAGCATTTACGGCTTTTGTGCCAACGCCGTTTAGTCCGACGCTGAATTGGAAGACGTCATCGTTGTATTTCGCTCCTGTATTGATACGTGATACGCAGTCGACAACCTTACCGAGCGGAATGCCACGTCCATAGTCGCGTATGGAGACTTCTTTATCTTCGATTGATATTTCGACCTTGCGACCTGCTCCCATGATAAATTCATCAATAGCATTGTCTATCACTTCTTTTACCAGAACGTATACTCCATCGTCATAATGGGCACCAGAGCCTTTGCGTCCGATATACATGCCTGTTCTGGCTCTTATGTGTTCAAGTGATGAGAGTGTTTTGATTTTGCTCTCGTCGTATGTGTGTTTGTCTTTTGTTGCCATTAAATTACCTTAAAATAGAGAAAAATTTGGATTTCGAAAACAGTATCACAAGAAAAAATGATATTCAAGAAATGAGATAAGAAAAGCGAAAAAAGATGGAGAGGATGCTTTGCGGCGGTGCGGTGCGCTATATAGGGAAAAATTTTGCCAGAATGATTTAGGACCCATCCGTCGCTCTTCGAGCTATGGAGGGCACCGCAGAATGATTTTGCTCGGCGGTGTCCGCTCTACTGAAAAGAAGGGTTGAACATGGATAAAAAGGATGAAGAGGATGCTTTGCGGCGGTGGTACTATGTTAATCACTATGTTAATCGCGTTGTTACGTTTGCGTGTAAGGATAATCTTTCGCTCCAACGGGGCAAGCCCGTTGGGGACGTTGAGCCATTCAGGTGGGGCAAGTCTGTTGGGGCGTTAAGCCGTGCGGGGCAGGCCCGTAGTGGGCGTTGAGCCATTCAGGTGGGGCAAGTCTGTTGGGGCGTTAGGTAGGGCAAGCCCATTGGGTATGCTAAGTTATCGGGCGGGGCACAACAAACTTGGGCGCCACAGAGATCTATAACCCTTTTGTATACCCTCTAAATAGCTGATTCGATAATTATTCACTATTCATTATGAGTTATTCATTATTTTTCTGGTGAGCTTTAATGAAGCACCAGGCTAGCCCAACAATAATGATGCTCATAGCGACGGTTAGTGTTACATAGCCAGTGGTGCCGAGTGTTTTTTCTTCAAACGCTGCTATCTCTACTGTTTTTTCAGCGACCTCAGCAATTTGGACTGTAGGCTTGAAGATACGCCATAGTCCTAATGCGCTGCCAATGGTAATGGCAGATAGAGGAACAAGTATGATGAGGTTTGTCGTGATTTTTGCACCAGATTCGATTTTATGTGCCTTTTTCTCTGCTCTAAATAGCCACGCTAGGATTGGTATGGCAATAAAGACGGCTGAACCGATTAGATTTATCATGTCATGTTGATAAACGGCTTCTGAGATACTCCATGTGATTAGGATGGTCAGGAAGATTGGTGCAATGTAGCGAATTATTACATCCCACCAGCGGTAGAGTTTCCAGTCGGAGTCTTGGTTGGCATGTTCGCGCATGTCGGAAATGAATTTTCCGTTATGCGCCCAGCCTACAACTAGGCATTCTACTAGTGCTACTAGCAGAATCCCTAATGGGCCATTGATTAGGTTGTCGACAAATCCTAATATGTTGAGTCCGCCACCGCCAAAGCAGAAGGTTACTCCGATAGCGAAGCCGATGAGGCATATTGCAGGGAGTACGATGTGACGTGGCCATTTTGGTTTGTTGTCACATACTCCTGCTAGGCATGCTTCTATGATACTGAATGCTGAGTCGATGCCGAGCGTGAGAAGTGCGACAAAGAAGATGAGGCTGAAGAGTCCCTGTCCGGCGGGTAGTGTTGAGAGTGCGTAGGGGAATGTTACGAATGCTAGCCCTGGTCCTTTGTCGACCACCTGATCTACGGCAACGCCATCAACTAGCGCCATGGCGCCAAGTGTTGCGAAGATGGCAATGCCGGCAATGAAGCTAGTGGCGAGATCGCCGAGACCGATGATCAGTGCGTTGTTATTTATATCGCTACGTTTGGGCAGGAAGCTTGCGTAGCTTATCATTACGGCAAAGCCGAGGCTCATGGAGAAGAATACTTGTCCGAAAGCAAATCGCCAGGTGTCAACTTCTGCTAGCTTGCTCCAGTCTGGTTCGAGGTAGAAGTGTAGCCCTGTTATAGCACCGTCTAGTGTTAATCCGCGTATG
>DAOVUR010000011.1 GCA_030632465.1 bacterium
GCGCTAGCGGTACACGCAACTGTAGGGCGGGAACGGTCGAAGACCTTCCCGCCGGAATCACCACACGCGCACACATGGCTGGAAGGATTCGTTTCACTCAACCGTTCCAGCCCTACAATTCTCCTGTCCGACCACAACTCACAAACTGTAGGGAGGGAATGGTTGAAGACCTTCCCGCCGATCCCAGCGCGCCACGCAAACACACTCTCTCGTCGACACACACACTCACACACACACAACATCCAAGTAAAAAACGCCAGTCATTGCACTAAAAGACGATTAGGATTACGAGTACGACCTGCCCGCAGTGTCTACGACACAGTCGTTGCAGGCGGGTTACGACTCTCACATACCCACACACTCACTCACACACTCACACAATCCAACACGCGTGCAAAAAACACTAATCCTAAAAAAATAAAAATGAGTGATTGCTTTCCATACTAGCTCGCACCATACTGATTTCACGTTAGCCTAGCGTTAGACTAACGCCGATCTAGCATAGGTGTCATAATGTTGCGTTCGGATAGATATAACAGATGACACTCAAGGATCTATCATTATGGATATCTATGTAGGCAACCTACCATACTCAGCAAATGATCAAGCTATAAGAGAACTATTCGAACAGTACGGAACCGTAACTTCCGCCCGTGTTATAGCAGATAAATTTTCTGGACAATCTAAAGGATTTGGATTTGTAGAGATCCCTGATCAAGCAGAAGCAGAAGCAGCAATCGCCGCAACAAATGAACTAGAGTTTGATGGACGCAACCTACGCGTAAATGAATCAAAACCAAAACCACGCAGCGACAACAACAGCAATAGCCGTGGTGGCCGCGGTCGTGAACGCAACAATGACTGGTAGACATATGTAACCTGCAGACAGATACTTTCAAGCGAAAAAGGAATCAATATGGCAGCCACTAACTATCATCATCTGACTACACCTAGAGAAATCTTAGAGTATGCCTTGAAGATGGAAAAGCAGTCTTACGAGTTTTATGAGGAGATAGAAAACCATTGCTCTGTGGAGTTTATGAAAGAAATTATCAGCGAGCTAAAAAATGAAGAGTACACACATATGCACTCTATCAATGCTATGATCGCCAGGCTAGATGCTGGTCTGCACATAGTTAAAGAGTAACCTCATCAATCCAATTCAGATAGTTCTGAGCACCACTTGCAATAGGGAACATTACGATCTCAGGAATTTCATACAAATGATTCTCGGTGATATGTTCTTCCAGCTTCGCGTATAAAGCATCGGTAGTCTTAATCAATAGCCTAACTTCCGCATCACGATTAAGCTTCTCGTCCCATATATAAAAGCTATCCACATCACTTAACTGTACACATGCCGCCAATCGCTGATCAAGAATGGACTGCGCCAATGATTCAGCCTCTTCTCTATTACTACATGTAGTCATCACAATACTATAACTCATAGCAAATTCCTGCGTTCATAATTCAGATCAGTCTTGTGTCTTACGGTCAGCAACCCATGCCCTAACATCTTGGATAGTTGCCTCCCACTTACTAACATCAGCGCGTTCATCCAGGAACCTATCAAAGAATGTTAATAATGTGTCCTGGAACAGCTTCAGCATGATAACTCGCTCTTCGAATTTTCCAACTGCGTCAATCGCCTCACCTTTTGGCACCTTCAGGCCGCGCATCATAAAATCATCAGCATCCATAGTCACACCCCAAAGCTCTTCGCCCCTAGCCAGCGTAACCTTTGCGCGACGTAATTTCTTACCACTCTGTAGCGCTGTCTTGGCCTCCGCACTTACCAATGGAGCCCCTTTGCGTACTATTGCCTCATGCGCCCCTGCCCCTTCATGCACAAAAGTTAGCGGTCCATCAATCATAACAGCGAAATCTACACCGGCAATACTCATGACTCCACCACGCGCTTCCGAGAAGAACCATAACCAAGTCAGAAAGTCCTGCCCTAAATTATCACTGGCCTCGGAATCATCGCACTCTGACGAGAAACTTGTCGGGGGAACATCACGTACATCAATACTTTTGCGCATAATAGCTGCCGTCGCAGGCGTGACAGGCACCAAGTTAACACCAGTAGCACGATTAAACATTATAGTTAACGCATCAATCTGCTTGTCAGACGATGCTGCAGCATAGAGCAGTTCATTTCTTGCGTCATAAACAAAAGGTATCTCAGTTAAGGTTGGTGGCATTTCTGGCAGTAACCGCCTCATCACCTCCTGCTTTATTTCTGATCTAACAGAGCGCTTCAGGTATGAATATCCATTAGCAGCCATCTCGGCCAACTCTTCCATCTTACACTCAGCACGTAATAGTGCTGGCGGAATCTTTCGTTCAGCTTTCATCAGTGTCAATCGCAAATAGCCAGCAACATACGCAGTTTCCTCCACGATATTACTATCCAGAAGATGGCGACTTGTTACCCAACCATTAATAGCACCATCGCCAAGCGTCTCAAGTGACGGTGGCGTTAAGGCCGCAAAACGCTCAACACAATCCTCTGGCAACCCTTTTGGCACATAAAACATACGAAATGTTATAGATCCACTCTCAAATCCCACAATAACCCCCTTTAATATATTTAAAATTGAAAGAGTAACTTACTGCATGAAGACCATAGATGCAAGATAGTGTCGAAACTTTTCTAAATAAACGATAAATATCAAAATGCAGGTGATATATGACTGGCTGATACCCCGCACCGATAAGCATAAAGATAAATCAAAAACACTCTTTTCAAGCTCACCATATATGCAATTAAATAAATCATAACAGCAAAAAACATCCTTGACTAATGCGAGGTACATATCTTAATCTACAAGCAATGTAATTGTCAGGAAAAAGTTTTTATTGTTACTCAACTAAATAGAGGAGAGAAAAGATGAACAGTAGTATCAGAAAAATTGCAGTTTTTACACTCATGACAGGAATGATGGCAGGAACTATTCTTGCAGCCCCTTTTGAAGAACTTTTTCAGCTAAAGGGTATTAGCGGTAAGTGCTATGTAAAGAAAGCTAATGATACTAAATTTGTTAAAGCTGAGCAGAATAAAGCATATCTTTATGGCACAGCTGTTAAAACAGATAAAAAAGGCACAGCTACAATATTTTTCTCCAAAAAGAACACCTGCGTACTAAAAGCCAACACATCGGTTGTTGTATCAGAAGAGAAAGCAAACAAGAAAAACAAGATCATCACAATCAATACAGGTAACATCTCTGTAGATCTTGATGAAGAATTCCACAAAACTAACGGCTTAAAGATCGTTACTGCGGCTGGCACATGTAAAGCTATCGGTTGCAAATTCAAAGTAGCTCAGACCGGTAAAACAGATATGGATTCTGTCAAGGTCAACTGTGATAAAGGTACGATCGGCGCGTCTGGTGCTGATTTTGAAATCCCACTGCTTGATGAAAATGACGAACTCGGCATTACTGAAGCAAAAGACAACAGCTTTACCCGTCTAGAAGTAATAAAAGGTGACATGGACATTGTTGTTAAAAACGCTAAAGCAGTAGCTGAAACAAAGAAAGCTACTAAAGGTAGTGTTGTAAAGATCTGGAGAGAAGCATCAGGATCAGGAAAAACTAAGACTGTAACAATCCTTATCACTAACCCTGAAGGCGCACTCAAAGAAGCAATCACTTACACAGAAGCCACAAAAGTAGCGTTGCCAAAAGTAGCTGCTGTTGCTGTACCTGCCGCTGTTGCGAAAGCAGCAAAGGGCGAAGCAGATCCTAAGACTAAAAAGGATGAACCTAAAAAAGACGAACCTAAAAAAGATGATGGTAAAATGCAGGATACTGCAGACTTACTACCTGAACCAGACCTAGTTGGACTATCTTCAGCAAGAGGCGACGAAGCTATTCATGCAGAGATTGCTAGTCAACTACCAGCTCCTACAAAGAAATCGACTCCTACTCCTGTTGGCGGACGATAAACCACCAATAGAAACATCATTAATACCTATGCATCCCGGACACAATATCCGGGATGCTTTTTTTAAAAGGATCATTTAAATATGCTTATCACAAAATTCAATAAACTAATAAGAAACAAAGTTATATGGGGAATCTTCGCAATCATTGTCGGTGGCTCTTTTGCCTTTGGTGGAATGCTAAGCAAATGGGGAGATAAATCAGGCAAAGCAGACAAACGACAAGGCTCTGTCGGTTCACTTTTTGGCGAAAATGTTAGTAGACAAGATTTCCTGACAGCACGTTTCTACGAATTAGGCCTAAGAAGCAATCCAGACTTAACACCAGAACAAAACGAAATACTCAGCGACCGCACATGGAAAAGACTCGCTGCTCTGCAGTCAGCACAAAACATCGGTCTATCCGCCTCATCCTTCGAGGTAGCAACTACTATTCAACAAGATTCTACTTTCCACGTTAATGGAGTCTTTGACAAAAACACCTACCTATCGCTGATCACTTCGCAGCTACAAGTACCAATAGCAACATTCGAAAACTACATACGTCAAGAGTTGCTAATAAGAAAAGTTATGAATGTTATGCAGTCCATGTCCTGGATATCACCATCAGAGCTAACAAAACGCCTCGACGATATCTCCGACCTGTTTGTTGTAGAAACGGCCAATATAACAGCCGAGCAGCTTACAAAAGATGTTGAAGTATCCGTAGATGACGCAAAAGAATTCTTCACTGAGAACAAAGAACAGTTCAGAGTCCCAGAAAAAGTAAGCGTATATTATATTTCTATTCCAATATCAAACTACCTCGCATCAGTAAAAATAACAGATGAGATGGTCTCGGAATATTACGACAAGAACATTAGCGACTACTCATCAACCAACGCACTTGAGGAACCCACCCCTCTTGCCGAAGTTCGTGACGACATCACCGTAGCCTTAACTGGCAAACAGTCAGTATTTCTTGCTCGTGATGACGCTACCGAAATTGTTATGGCTATGGCACCTGGACGCTATAATGTAAAAGGTATGAGCATGCAAGAAGTTGCCAAGAACAAAAAACTTGAGATCAAATCAACAGATCTATTCTCCGCATACGAAGTTCTTGAAGGAATATCCGCTGGTGGCGCATTCAATCAAGCAGCCTTCAAGCTTGATAAGGATGATCCTGAACTAAGCTTTAGTGACCCCATAACAGGCACCGAATACATCTATATCATTTCAGTAAAGGAACAAGCAGAATCAAGACTCCCTACTTTTGAAGAAGTAGATGAAGTTGTCATGATTTCGAGCAAACAAGCGGCAACAGAAAAAGCGCTAGCAGAAAAAGCTCAAGAAATACATGATGCAGTACAGAATAGCCTTATGGGCGGCACAACATTCACAGCTGCCATGCAGGAGTATAACATCAACGTATCTACATCAGCGACTTTTTCTGTATATGAGAATTCTCAGCAGAACAGCGCAATACCACAGCAACTACTACAGCATGTCATGGTACTACAGCAGGGTGAGATAACTGAGCCTGTCGACACTATGCTGGGCACAACTATTGCTCACGTTACTAGTCGTGCGCATGGTGATTTAGCTACTGCACAGCTACTACGGCCGCAACTTATGTCTACTATAGGACGATACCGCTCAAACCTAATCTATTCAGACTGGGGTGACTACATCCTAGCAAAAGCAGACTTTCAAGATTTCTCTAAGATCGACGATAACGAATAATAATTAGATTACGACGAGTTATACAATTAGCATATTACGGGAGATCTCATGCTAATTAGAATTCTGATTACTGAATTCTAATTACTGAGTTTATACTATGCAACCTGCAACTGCAGCACGAGAATTTGATATTAAAGGACGCCTTGTCAACGTTGATATTGTTGGACAAGGTAATGTCAATGACACCTATCAGGCCGTCTTTCGCGATGGCGGATCGGTAGAGCGGATCATTCTTCAACGTATCAACAAACATGTGTTCGAGCAGCCTGACTGGATAATGGAGAACATGCGCTATATCACTGACCATGTTCTGGATATCTTTCGTGCTGAGCCCAGCGACACTCTTCGTGAATGGGGCATACCAAAGATCGTTACGCACAATAAAAAAGATTTCATGATTGATGACGATGGTGACTTTTGGCGGGCAATGTCCATGATTGATGATGCTAAATCTTACGCTAAAATCCGGAATTCTGAACATGCATACGAAGTGGGTATTGTCTTAGGGTGCTTTCACCGTACAGTTTCTAATCTTTCTAGTGATAATCTACACGATACCCTACCCGGATTTCATGTTACACCTAACTACCTAAGGCAGTATGACGAAATACTTGATGGTAATTATGAAGCTGAGCGAATGAATAATACGCCCGGCATGAAGAATATAATGAACTATATTGATAGCCATCGTGACAAAGTCAATATTCTTCAACATGCATTAGAACAGAATGAGCTACAGATACGAATTATTCATGGTGATCCGAAAGTTGATAATATCATGATTGATAACTTCACAGGATACGGAATAGGCATAATCGATCTAGATACCGTAAAGCCAGGTCTGCTGCATTACGACTTTGGTGATGCACTGCGCTCCGCCTGTAATCCGGCCGGTGAAGATGAAACAGACCTAGACTCAGTCTTCTTCGATATCGACCTATGTGCAGCATTTGTTGAAGGCTATATGGAACAGGCAAAAAACTTCATTACTGAAGCTGACAGAAACTATCTTTTTGATGCTATACATCTGATCACTTTCGAACTAGGCCTGCGCTTCTTTCAAGATTACCTGGCGGGTGATAAATATTTCAAAGTTCGCTTTGAAGGACACAATCTAAACAGAGCAAAAGTCCAGTTCAAGTTATGTGAGAGTATCAAGGCTAACGAAAAAACAATTCGAAAAACCCTTGATGCATCAACTGAATAAAATGTTTTTTAATAAAACTACGAATAACGCTTGACTATTAACCCATAAAAACCGACTCTACTTGCATATTTTAATGTGGGAGAGGCAGAGAAAAATTCATGTGGAATAGCTTTTTAAATTTATTTTCGAACGACATTGGTATTGATTTAGGTACAGCCAACACTTTGGTCTTTGTAAGAGACCGTGGTATCGTCTTGCGCGAACCATCCGTAGTTGCAATACAGACCGGGACTAAGCAAGTCTTAGCCGTTGGTGAAGAAGCAAAAAGAATGCTGGGGCGTACTCCTGGTAACATCACTGCTATTCGTCCTATGAAGGCTGGTGTTATTGCTGACTTCGAAATCACCGAAGCCATGTTAAGATATTTTATCAAAAAAATTCACAACCGTAGAAAAGTAGTTCGTCCACGAATTATTATTGCGGTGCCTAGCGATATTACCGAGGTGGAGAAACGAGCCGTCAAAGATTCCGCTACACACGCTGGTGCACGTGAAGTGTTTTTGATTGAGGAACCAATGGCTGCTGCCATTGGCGTGGGATTACCAGTGCAGGAACCTGCCGGTAATATGATAGTTGATATCGGTGGAGGAACCACGGAAGTGGCACTGATATCTCTAGCAGGAATTGTTTTTAGCCGAACAGTACGTGTCGGTGGCGATGAGATGGATGAATGCATCGCACAGTATATGAAGCGGGTATATAATTTGATGATAGGATTACGAACCGCCGAAGAAATTAAGATAACAATGGGATCAGCCTACCCGGTTGACGATGAAACCAGCGTTGAAGTGAAGGGCAGAGACCTCGTGGCCGGACTGCCAAAAACACTTACTATTACTTCGGAAGAAATTCGTGAAGCATTACAGGAGCCAGTATCTTCGATTATTGACGCCATCAGAATCACTCTAGAACGTTGTCCTGCAGAATTAGCAGCCGACCTCGTTGATAGAGGCATGGTTCTTGCCGGCGGAGGTGCGTTGTTAACTGGTATCGATAAACTTATAGCTGAACAAACAGGACTACCTGTACATCTAGCCGACGACCCTCTGGTCGCTGTTGCAGATGGTACTGGTGTTGTATTGAGTGAATTAAACTTCCTCAAAAACAACCCATCAGCTGATCGATAAAGACCTGTTGCATCCATACATCTTATTATACTCCCAATTCTCACATCTGTGCTATGCCTATGTAATCTATACGCCGAAATAGGAATGTTATGTTTTGGAGAGTAGAATAAAGTGAGTAATAATAGAATAGCTGTAGTCATCTTGCTATTAGCAGTTGTTATACTGCTAAACCTACCCCTGCCCGCATCCATGCGAATTAAGGCTGGTGCACATAATACTGTTGCACCATTCCAAAATACAATGTCAGCAGTAACTCATACAGTAGGAAAAGTTTTCTCATCTATCCGCAACCCTAATCGTAACCTAAACGATAAAAAAGATATGCTCACCGAGATTGCCGAGCTTAAACTCAAACTCAAAGAAAACAAACTATTCGAGGACGAGAATATTGCATTACGCAAATTGATTAACTTCAAGAATAGACAAAAAGTTGCACTAGTACTATGCGAAGTTATATCTAGACATGGAGCCAATGGATGGTGGCGTACAATTACTGTTAATCGCGGTAGCGATGATGGCATCACTAAAGGTGCTGCAGTAATAACTACGGATGGGCTTATAGGAAGAATCTATGCTGTTTCAAAAAACACCAGCACCATCACGTTGATTACCGACTACAGCTGCAATATTTCGTGCGTTATCACACGAACCAAGGCTTTTGGTATTGTTCAAGGAAAAGGTATCGCTATTAGCGATAATGTACCTTTAGATATGCTCTGCCCTATCAACCCATTAGGAATGGACTATATATCTAAAAATGACAGCATTAAACATAACGATCTCGTTATCACTTCAGGACTGGGAGAAATTTTCCCTGCCGGACTCATTGTGGGACATGTAATTAAAGCAGAGCTAGACCGCTCAGGATTATATCAGCGTGCAACCATAATGCCTGCCGCTAACCTTTCAGAACTACGATACATCTTTGTGATTAAAAATAAAAAAGAAGAGACCAAAACAGCACTACCAAAACTACCAAGTCTCCCCACCATGGAAGGTCTATTCTAAATCATGACTTATATAATTATGACATTATTACTAATCCTAGCGGCAACATTTCAGACGCTGTCTCCTGCATACGGTATCCTGGGACAGGTGAAAATACCTATTCTTCTCGCCTTTGTTGTCTACTACTCATTAAACCGAAATACCGCCACTATGCTCATCGCTGCATTTATGGCAGGTATTCTGCAAGATGCACTCAGCCTGAGCCCGCTAGGTTACTCTTCTTCTATCTTTCTTTTTATCGGCTGGCTTATGAGTCGCTACCGCGGACTAGTTATGGCTGACTCTTTTATCACTCCCGTTATATTTGGAGCTGGTACTGGCATCGTTGCAACCTTGATGCATGCCCTACTCCTCGTACACAACAACCTCATAAATTTTAATCCATTTTGGATATTACTAAGAATGCTAGGTAGCGGATTTCTTTGCGCACTCATTACCCCTGTAGTGTTCATGCTTACAAAAACACTTGATAGATCTGTAGGTAATCTAGAAACAAAGGAGAATCCTTGTGAGTTCTGCTGAACAGATTAATCATGAATTAGTACGTCTACGCGTCTTAATCGTAATACTTGCATCAGTTTTTGTTGCACTATTAACGATAATGTGGCGCGTACAAGTAGTAAACTCCACGCACTACACCAAAAGACTAGATAGGCAAAGTATCCGCCGTGTACGACTCCCTGGAGTCCGGGGTGCAGTTTATGATAGAAATGGTGTCTGCTTAGCCGGCAACAACCCTAACTACTGTGTTGCAATATATATTGAAGAACTTAGACAACCAGGTAGATGGGCAAATACTATTGATAAAGTAGAGGAAGTTATTGATACTATAAGCACCGAATTTAATATTAAAAGAGAAGTGACTCGTAAAAATATCGCAACTCACATTCAGCGACGACTCCCCTTGCCTTTCCTAGCCTGGCGTAATATCTCACCCACAATCATTTCTCGGATCAAAGAATCTGATACGCCAATGCTTGGCGTTGATATTTACGTTGAGCCTGTTAGGACATACCCGCAAGGTAAAGCAGCTTCACATATCACAGGCTATGTCGGAACATTTAAACCAGCAAAAGATATCGATATCCCATACCACTACTACTTACCAGAGATGGAAGGTAGAGAGGGTATTGAAAGATCATGCAACGACATCCTTACAGGAACTGCTGGCGGCAGATTGATTAGAGTGGATGCATCTGGATTCAAACATGATAGAAAATTCGAGAAGGAACCTGTCCCAGGAACTGATATTCAACTGACCATCGATCTACGCATACAAGCCCTTGCTGAGATGGCCTTACATGGCGTGCGTGGTGCATGCGTAATCGTTGATCCCAATAATGGTGACATACTGGCCATAGCAAGCTCTCCGGCGTTTGACCTCTCCCGCTTCACACCTAGAATACCAACAAAATACTGGAAAGAGTTAAATGACGATAAACGGTTGCCACTTTTTAACAGAGCTATTAGCGGTGCGTATGCTCCAGGAAGCATCTTTAAACCACTAGTTGCTATTGCATCACTAGAGAATAAGAAAAATAAAGCAACTGATGAGTTTGATTGCCCTGGCTATTTTGAGCTAGGTAAATCTCGCTTTAAATGTTGGAAGTCTGATGGACACGGACTAATCGATATGCGTAAAGCTCTTGAGCAGTCATGCAATACATATTTCTTCCATGTCGGCCAAGAATGTGGTCATGAGAAAATTTACCACATGGCAGCTGCAGTTGGTCTTGGCTATAAAACAGGTGTACCACTAGGTGGCGAATCAGCTGGACTTCTACCGAACGATGCATGGAAAAGAGCACGCTATAATGAACGCTGGCGTGGCGGCGATACTTGCAACTTCTCCATCGGACAGGGAGCTTTAAGCGTAACACCAATTCAGATTGCACTATATACTGCAACTATTGCTAATGGTGGCACGCTTTACCATCCAAGACTGCTTCTTGACCAAGGCTCAAACTCACACAACCAACATAGATGGACAACTGGCAAGATTGCCAACCAACTAAACTGGAGCGGATTAACCTTAGAAACTGTACGTGGCGGCATGTTCGATGTTATCAATGCCCCTACAGGCACAGGGAAACGCGCTC
The DNA here is from genome assembly GCA_030632465.1 of bacterium. Classification (GTDB taxonomy): domain Bacteria; phylum Verrucomicrobiota; class Kiritimatiellia; order UBA8416; family CAMZLY01; genus CAMZLY01. Next base: position 11,116 of record DAOVUR010000011.1, read on the forward strand.
TTATTCCCGGACTACTTATGGCAGGAAAAACAGGAACAGCTGAATATGGCACACGTAATAATCGCAAGAAGAATACTTGGATGATCCTTTTTGCCCCATATACAAAACCTAAATATGCCATTGCTATGATAGTAGAAGATGGCATCTCTGGCGGGCTCACCGTTGCACCAAGACTAAAGCGCTTAATGATCGGTATCCAGCAGTTAAAGAATAACGAGGAGACAGGATGACTATAAATATCAAAAAAGATATCCTGCATCCAATACTTCGGATGGACTGGTTGATGAATGTCGCAATCGTACTACTATTGATAACTGGAATAATGTTTGTATACAGCTCCTGTTATATCGATAACGAGCTGGCTGTGCGTCCTCTATACAAAAAACAGATAGGATGGGCATTTATTGGCACATTAGGATATTTCTTCTTTTCTGTATTAGATTATCGCCGGCTACGAAAATTATCATGGTCTGGCTATTTAGCCGCTTTAGTTCTCTTAGTTACAGTTATATTTATAGGTAAAGAGATGTATGGCGCAAAACGATGGCTGATGCTTTTTGGTGAGAATGGCATCGGAATCCAGCCATCAGAAATTGCCAAAATTTCTATTCTAATTCTACTGGCGCGTAAGCTTAGTATGCCGGGAGAAAATTTTGTAAGTTGGAAACCTATCTTGATGATATTAGCATTAGTCGGGCTACCAATTATGTTAATCATGCAGCAGCCGGACCTAGGTACATCATTAGTACTATTGCCGATGACGCTGATGATGATGTTTGTTGCCAATGTACCGTGGAAGACTATCGGTACGCTTGCGCTAATAGGCATAACATGCATAAGCATTGTACTCGGGGCAGTATTAATACCCGAGAAACTTGGGGCAGACAAAGTCGTACAGGCAAAAGTATTACGCCTTGTAGGACTCAAGCCTTATCACAAAAAACGTATTGATGTTTTCTTTAATGCCGAGCAGGACCCATTGGGTGCTGGCTGGAATAAAAGACAATCAGAGATTGCGGTAGGATCGGGCGGACTATGGGGCAAAGGATATTTAAAAGGAACTCAGAATATTCTAGGTTTCCTTCCTCGCTCTGTTGCTCCTAATGATTTCATCTTTTCTGTTATTGCAGAGGAGATGGGATTTATAGGTTCAACAGTTATCCTACTTATGTACACCACCTTAATCGGGTGCGCAATACGTACAGCATTTGTCGCAATAGATAAATTTGGGCGCCTTCTCTGCATAGGAGTCGTGGCCATGCTGTTTACTCATGTTTTTATTAATATAGCGATGACGATAGGTTTTATGCCGATTACAGGCCTGCCGTTACCACTATTAAGTTATGGAGGGTCTTTTATGGTAGTAATGATGGCCACACTTGGTATAGTACAGAGTGTATTTATCAGATCTCACCATTCCCCTATTATTTATAAGCAAGGTCGTTTATGGGAAACGACACCGGGAAGTTAGAGTTTAATTAAAATTTTATTATAATCAGAAAGATAAGGAATCATAAACATGTTAGCTTGGGTTAAGAAAAAAGGGTCGAAAGTAGAAATAATTATTAATTCAGAAAGTCTCGAAACAAGAGTCGCTGTTCTTGAAGGCGGCAAGGTGGAGGAGTTTCTGGTAGAACATCCAACAGAGGATCGCATTGTAGGAAGTATATTCAAGGGACGTATCCAAAACCTTGAACATGATCTACAGGCAGCTTTTGTAGATATCGGAATGAAGAAGAACGCATTCCTCCACTACTGGGATATGATCCCAGATGAAGATGCCTTCAAGGAGATCACCGGCTCATCAAACAAACGTCGACGAACATCTCGTAGAAAACGATATACAAATGAAGAGATCGATAAACACTTTCCGCCTGGATCAGAAATTGTTGTGCAGGTAACAAAAGGTGCTATTGGTAATAAAGGGCCGCGTGTATCAGCAAATCTAAGTATCCCTGGCAGACATCTCGTCATGATGCCTGGATCTAAACTTAAAGGTGTATCCAAAAAGATTAATGATGGCAAAGAACGTGAAAGACTAAAAAAGATAGTATCGCAACTACAAATACCAGAGAAAGTTGGGATTATTATTAGAACAGCCGGTTCTGGCGCTCGCAAAAAAAGCTTTGCTGCCGATTTACGTGGCCTAGTCGCAATATGGGACGAGCTAAAGGCTGCTATAGCAGAAAAGAAGGGCCCATGCTGTCTCTATGAAGAGCCAGGGCTAGTAGAACGTATCGTACGCGATTGGTTGACTGAGGACGTCGATAAAATTATTGTGGACTCCGAAGAGCAGTATAATGTCATCCGCAATATTGCTGCGCGTATCTCACGCCGTGCACGCTCGCGCATCCAGATATATAAAGGTGATCTACCAATTTTCTCCCATTACAATGTGGATAAACAAGTTGAGGCGGCCTTTAGGCGTCGCGTTATGCTACCTTCAGGTGGACATATTGTTATTGATGAAACAGAAGCTCTAATCGCTATTGACGTGAACTCAGGACGCCACAAAGGTGCTGGGTCACAGGAACAAGCAATTCTAGAAGTAAACACACAAGCGGTAGAAGAAGTCGCAAGACAACTACGTATACGCAATATAGGTGGCTTGGTTGTGATAGATCTAATCGATATGCGGATGCGCAAACACCAAAATGCAATATATAGAATAATGAAGGCCGCACTGAAAAGAGACCGTGCCCGTGTTAATGTACTACAAATTTCAGAACTTGGCATCATGGAAATGACCAGACAAAGAGTCGAAGAAAGTATACTTTCTTCTATGGTTGTTGATTGCCCATACTGCCATGGTCGTGGTACAGTTAAATCTTCTCTTAGTATGAGTGTGGATATTCAGCGACAAATCGCCGCTTTGATGCGTAGAAGAACATCAAATGGTAAGTCACTGGATCTGGAGGTAATAATACACCCAACTGTCTTAAGCAGAATGCAGAAAGAGGATGAACAATTTTTGATCGACTTAGAATCAACATATGAAGGACACTTAACATTTAAGTCTGATCCACATAAGCATATGGAATATTTTATGATAAAAGATGCACAAACAGGTGATGCACTATATTCGGTTACTGAGAAATAAACAGATATTCAGAAGCGCATATAACATATAGTCATTTGAAAATATAAAAGGAGGATCACACAAGATGCATGACATTAAGACAAAGCCCATTAGAAAAACTGCTCTTATTAGCACGATACTGATTGCCACCGTCGCCCTACTCTTTAGCACTGCTAAAGTGAAAGCAGAGATTACTACACCATTCCGAGGCATAGCAACCAACAACGCCCCTATCGAAGCAACAGCTGACGATCTAAACTACGACCGCAAGACCGGTAAAGTTATCGCCAAGGGTAATGTTGTTATTACTAAAGGTGTCGTAACACTAAAGGCTGAATACGTTCGTGTAAACATGAAAACAGAAACTGCTCATGCATACGGAAACGTAAGACTCTTTGATGGCGAAACAGTATGGACAGGAACAAGCCTAGACTATGACTTCAACAAGAAGACTGGTAAAGCATCAGGATTCACTGGTTCATCAGGTACCTTCCGTATACTTGAAAATGAGTCTGTTGAAAAGACAGGTAAAAACACCTTTGTCTTGCATAATGCGCTAGTAACCACCTGTACCAATACAGCTATTCACGACTGCCATTACAGAGTTAAAGCTAAAAAAGTTGAACTAGTTCAAGACGATTACCTCAAAGTGCGCGGCGCAAAATTCTACCTTGGTAAAGTCCCATGCATGTACCTCCCTTACTGGAGAAGAAATATGGATGACGACTTTGGTTGGGAATTGGAACCAGGGCATAGTGGTCGTTTGGGATACTTTTTGCGCGCAGCTTACCGCTACAGAATGAACGAAGTATTTAGAGGTAAAACTCACCTGGACCTCTATTCGGAACGTGGCGTAGGTGTTGGACAAGACTTATTCTGGGAATCACACTCTTTCGGTACTGGTGGTATTGAAACATACTTTATTTCTGATGATCTACCCGTACCTGAAAATGAAAACCCAGACACCTACGGGGTGGAGCCTGAACGCTATAGAGTAAAAGTAGATCACTTTGTATCTCTATCTCCAAAAGACTCTATCTTAGTAAGAGGAAACTATCTCAGTGATAAATATATCCTGCGTGACTTCTTCGAAGATGAATACAGAGTAACACCTGTACCTGAAAATGATATTACCTACACTCATCTTTCAGATAACTACACCTTCAATATCCTCGCCCGTAGTCGCGTAAATGACTTTTTTGAGAGTGTTAATAGAATACCTGAAGCATCTCTTAACTTTGTCCGTCAACAGATCAAAGACAGCTCATTCTACTACGAAAGCCGGACCTCTGCCGGATATATTGAACGCACTTTTGCCGTAGATGAAAACAGCTCTGCCGAAAGCGCTGACTACTCGTCAGGTCGCTTTGATACAGTACATCGCATCTACAGACCATCACGCCACTTCGGCTTTCTTAACCTAGTACCTCGCGCAGGTATACGTGGAACATACTATTCAGAAACTGGACATACTGAGTATATGACCAATACGGTTGCTATAACGCAGACAAACTCACTACAGACAATCATGCAGACAAACTCTGTGCCATTCATCGTCAGTGACGGAAGTGGTTTCAGAGAACAGTTTGAGATCGGAATGGAAGCGTCATTTAAAGCATTCAAGATATGGGAAGGCAAAAATGGTAAAGCCCCATTACGCCATGTTGCAGAACCATATATCGATTTTTCATACAAGTCAGAGCCATCCCTTCTGCCAGGTGATCTTTACCAATTTGATTCAATTGATACGCTCGCTAAGAACAACAAAATTAAACTCGGTATGCGTAACAAACTACAGATCAAACGCGCAAGCGGTTCTGCCAACCTGATCGATATTGACCTATACACACACGTGAATTTTGAGCCTGAAGGAGATAATAATTCACTCGAGAATTTCGTTCTCGATACCGAAATGTATCCAACAGACTGGATGCGCTTAGATTTCGATGGTGTATACAACACTCAAAACAGCACACTTCACACCTTCAACTCCCGCATACAGATGAAGCCTAGAGATAAATGGGAACTCTACCTTGAACATCGTCATATCGACTCTGTTAGCGATCTAATATTAACAAGTCTAACCATCAAACCAACTCACAACTGGCACTACAACGTGTATGGACGTTATGAAGCTGAAACAAGCAGATTCGAAGAAGGTGGTGGTTATATCCAGCGCAACTTCGATTGCATGGTATTCCGCTTAGCCACACGTTACCTACCTGGCTACACTCGTGACGACGGCATTGAAGAAGAGGATGATGTTAAAGTGATGTTCGAATTCTGGCTAAAAGCCATTCCAGGCCTAGGCTTCCAGAATACTGACAATAGAGGATATCATGGCATCTAACTCTTCGTTAGAATATGACCCCATATTGTACGGAGCAAATTCTGATACCGGACTTGTCGCTATAGAGCACCTACAAGACAAGTCCGGACCGGACCAGATGGTTCTGTTTGTCAGAGATCATGATAAGATCACAGAACAGACAGAACTATTCGAACCTTTTCTAATTGCCGACAAAACAATCTTTACCGACTGCCCAGTGCCACATAAACAAACAGCACTTGATGGCGCACATCCCATTAATCTACATGTTACTTTCAGCTCATGGAAGGAACTACTAGAAGCCAGAAAATGGCTGTCGGGAA
>DAOVUR010000197.1 GCA_030632465.1 bacterium
TGCCACGGCCCTTCGGCTCCGCTCAGGGGCCTTACTTTACCAATATCATTGTGTACTTGTCGGGGCGTAGTTTCATTGTGAGGTCATTGAGCGGAGCCGAAATGCCCTCACAGAACAAAGCCTGGAGCCGAAATACCCATAAGGCTAGGCATAATAATTATGAATGCTTGCTATTAAGTAAAACAGCTTTCAAAAGCTGTTACAACAGGCCGAGAAACCCGCTCTACCGATTGTAATAAATGAATAATCAATCGGCTATAAAGAGCCCGATTCAATAACTGTTCACTATTCACTATTAGTTATTCACTAACAGAGTCTACTGTTTTATAAACGTCATATAGTAGAAGAATACATAACACAAGATAGTGCCGAGCATATTCCAGTGTGCATTATTACGGAAGAAGAGCTCTTTCCTGAAATATGGCAATGACTTCCAGTCAACATTCTTAAATGAAGGAAAGAATCGATTAACATCCTTGCAATACTGCTTGTAAGACTCACCAAAGATTTCGATAAGCACGGCCTCTTCACGCTTAACACGATTAACCATGTAGAAATAGTATACCGCCGTAAACACAATAAGAAGCCAAAGAGATTTCTGCCCTAATAACAAAAAGAAACCAAAGAGGATAAGGTAACGCCCCAAATACATTGGGTTACGAACCAGGACATATAGCCCTTTAACCGCTAAGATTTTCTTCTTTTTTAATGCAGAGAAACACCAAACCTGAATAAACTCACCAATAGCAGTAACAATTAAGCCTGGCCAGAAGTAGTTAGGATCAATATTCATCGACATTAAAACAAGAACACCTATTGCCAAAGGGAACCTAAGGGCAAGTAGAAACTTTCTTGCTGATCTGTTATTAAACATGCGGTGGACCGCAGAAAAACCGTTATCTTTGTTATCTATATCTTTTTCTTGATTCATAATGCTGTGTAATAAAACCTACCCCACCATTTTTTGCAAGATAAATCGTAAGGAACAAGTATTATCGTGCACTTTTTACTTCATAAGAACTTCTTCGCGCTTGGGTATTTCGGGGATTTGTCATTAAATACTCAGTAGTCTACTTTCCAGTTAATCCCCATACCAGGGCGCATATTCATGCCAGCCTCCGTCTCAATCGTAAGGTTAGGTCTAACTTCATATTCCACAGTTACCCTTGCATCAGAGCCAACACCTATAGGTGCATTAATTTCTGTATATAAACCTTCGGTTAAATATTTACCAACAGCTAATGTTGTCATCTCTTCACCACTATCATTATCAGCATCAACAGTACCAAACCCCACTTTATCAAGACCAAACGACTGCTTTGTTCTCTGCATAAAATCAATATTAGTGCCATCGCGCATCCCTTGCATTGAAGTAGCAACCTGTACAGCCTGAAAGGCACTAATTTGCGAAAGATTCTTCCCAAACAAAATATTTGCAAACACTTCATCCTCAGGCATAGAAGGTATAGAGTCCATCGATATCTTGGGGTTATCACTCTTACCACTAATAGTCATCCGAGCTTTTAGATCTGCACGCTCATGAATCATAACTATATTTAAAGTCGGGACAGACGGCCAATGTCCATCAAAAGATATTTGCCCACGATCAAAAATAAATTTTCTGCTTAAAAACAGAAATGATCCACTACGAGATTCAACTTCACCTGTAAATAGAATCCCACTCTGATTATTAGCAAAACGAAGGTCAGCACCCCATACAGAATTAAGCCCCTTACCCACGATATAGAACGGCCCTACTGTTTTGATTTTTATATCACTACTCCATTTTTTCTTCCGCGAACCTTTATCAACCTTTTCTGTTGCCACCTTCGCGCTCGCACTATCCACCAGAACTGGAGGTAGTGCAGGAGCCATACTGTTCAGGTCCATCCGTCCTTCATCAATATTTACCAAGCCTGTAAGGGCAATATCACCACCAACACCCTTCAGTTGGATATTGCCAGATGCTGTCGCCTGCAGATCATCTTTACGAAGCAAGACACACTTATTCATATTAAGGCTCAACTCTAACAGACGCTCTTTAATTGACGATAAGTCTAACGACCCGCGCAACTCTAATCTCCCAGACTTCCCATCAGTGGCACTGCCATCTGATATAGTTATTCTGTTATCGTCTGCCGTTGCCGTAACATTAATCTTATCTATAATTGTGCCGATAATATAATTCTCATAATATGCATTTTTAAGACTACACTCACCCTGCAACACAACGTCTGAATCCGCTTTAAGGCAACTCAGATCAATCATTAAGCCACCTTTTACACTACTATTAGCTAACAAAGGCAGATGACTAAATGGATCAATCTTCGCATCAACTTTAACCGCAACCTTAATATCGGCATCATGGTTCTTGGACTTCTGCTGCAACCATGGCGTCGGCATACTCAAAGTAGCAGAGCCACTACCCGCATCAATGCCCGCAACCGCAACCGCAATATTCTCTATATCTAAAGCGAGCCTAGACTCAGCAAAAGTAACATTGCCGGTTGTAGCAACAGAAAATGGAACCTGCCAATTTCCCGCCATATCACCAGCAAGAGCCAAAACAGCATCTTGCGACTGTACACCTAATACGAATCTTTCAAGAGTAAGCTTATTCCAGTCAAGATGCCGACAACTCACCTCCGCTACCCCACTAGGGATACCATACAGATCATCCAGATCAACACGCACCGCAAGATTACTAACAGCACCAACATCTTCTAGAACCATATTGATTGATGACTCTAGACGTAACGCCTGCCGACCATCACTATCGGAAAACTCAGATTCACACGTCAATGCACCTTCTACAGCAACCCCCATCACATCCCCAATAGGCGTAAGATCGATTACTGCAATAGCAAGTTGACCATTCACTCTTCTGCTACTGCAAGAAATATCTATCTCGCCATCCACTCCACCCTTAAACTCTAATTTCACCATAAACTTACGTGGCGTTTTCAATAGAGCGTGGTCACTCTTAACAGCGAGCAGCGAGGATGCATTAGCAAAATCACTGCCCAAACGTATCTCCTTCAGCAATAAACTCTGCAGCTCAAACTTTACTTTTTGTAGAAACGATGCTGATGATGAACTCGCGCCCTCCTGCTTTTTAGGAAAAATAGGTTTCCTGAGAATATCAATACGCCCTGCACTTAATGAGCTTATCTTAATTTTTCCTATGAGCAGTTTCGACCATGCCCACTCCAGACGTAGATCATCAAGCTTCAGCCATTCACCATCCTCATCAGCGATACTTAAACCGTCAAATGCCACCAACGCAGGAAGGCCACGCTTGATACCTGTAATCTTCAGAACCTTGCCATCACCACTAAAACTCTCAGACAAACTATCAGCCAGCAACGTACGTCCCACATCCATCTGAACAAACAACAGAAAACAAGTAGAGACTAAAAGTAGCACCACGCATATGACAACAACCGCCCGAAGCAATCGCCGCCACCATACTTTTCTCTTTTGTCTGTTCTTCTTTTTCATCTACTATTCACTATTCACTATTAATTATTCACTGCCCTAAAACGCCTGTCCGATACTTATATAGAACTGAAAGTTTTCATCTATCCCGCTACGCTTATTAAGAGGCACTGCAAAATCAACCCGCAATGGCGCAAAGCCGATATTATATCGCAGCCCTACACCAGCGCCCCACAATAAAGATTCACTAGCATCAAGCAAGCTTTCGCCAAACGACATACCGCCATCAACAAACAGAACATACCCTATCTTCTCACCCGGCCTCACACGAACCTCTGCCGACACTTCAAAAAGAGATAAACCACCGACCGGCACACCATTAGTTGTAACATCACCTACCATCTGATACTCATACCCACGTACCGATCCGCCACCACCTGCATAGAATCTTTCATCAGCAGGAATATCTTCACGATTAGCGTCATGTATTGAACCTATCAGAACTCTGCCTGCTAAAACAAATGATCGTTTTTTTGACAACAGAAGATACCCTCTATCCTCAGTCAGATATCTAACAAAGCTATCATCGTTTCTTACATCTCTAAATGGCTCCACCAGAAAAATAGCACGCCACCCCTCTTTTGCATCAAGCTGATTATCACGAGTATCACGTTCAAGGGAAAGAGGAACACTCACAAGATCATAATCCTCACCACTATCAAACTGTTCAACAAACGATGTTTTATAAACCAGCCCTAAA
>DAOVUR010000047.1 GCA_030632465.1 bacterium
CAGAGTTCTCCTCGCGAGCTGCGTGAACATGCGAACTTAAAGTTGGCGCGTGGTGAGTTTATGGCTGCTATTCCTGATCTGCAGCAACTTCTTGAGATGCTTGGCTCGAGTGAGAATACTCGTATTGAGAAGAGTATGGAGATGGTCTTTTATCAATTGGGTATTGCGCAGTTTTTTGTTGGTCAGTTTGATGAGTCTGAAAAGGCGTTTACTGTTTACCTCAAGAAGTATCGTCATGGCGGCAAGCGTATGGAGGCGGCTCTCTATATTGCTGATTCGCAGAGGTTCCGCAATAAGATTCCTGATGCATTGAAGTCTTATAAGGCTATTCTAAAAAAGTATAAATATCCAAATGATCTAAAGGCGGACATCTATTGTTCGATGGCGCGGTGCCATCTGGCTGGTGATGATTGGGGTAAGGCGACTGATCCTTTGATGAAGGTTTATCGTATGGCGCCTGATTATCTGCGTCGGAATTGGGCAGCAACTTTGCTTATTACGGCTTATCTGAAGAAGCTTGATATGGATAATGTTTACCCTCTTGTTCCTTATATTTTACAGCCTGATTCTTTTGCTGCTAGATCGGTGGCGTTTAATCTTGCTGCTTTGGAGGCTGGTGGAGAGCTTTTTGCCAATGAACGTTATCGTGAGGCGATGTGGACTTATAGGCTGGTTTTCCCGCATGCTGCGGTGATTGAAAAGGGCGGAAACTATTTGGTATGGATGAATAAACGTGCTGATCGTGAGCGTTCGCGCCCGTCTAGTCCGCGTTTGTTGATGCGTTTGCAGGAGAGTATTGGCGAGATAGAGGAAGAAGTTAATGCCATGAAGCAGATGGGCAACTATGACCAGGAGTTGGATTATAGAATTGCTCGTGGTTATATGGAGCTGTTGCGGTATCGGGAGGCTCGTGAATTATTTCTTTATCTTCATGCAACTGGCGAGGGTAGTCCTGCAGAGGAGTCTCTTTCACTGGCGTTCAGATGTTCTATGAATATTCTGCCGTGGGAGCGTGCTTATGAAATAGGTAAGGACTATATGAAGAAGTATAAGTCTGGTGAATATTTCGATTATATTACGCTGGCTATGGGGCAGATGTATGCTAAGGAGATGAATTGGCCTGAGGTCATAGCGCATTTAACCAAAACTCTTAATATACGTCCTAAGCATGAGTCGGCGTATCAGTGTATGTTTTTGCTCGGTTATGGTTCGTTTATGGAGGAGCTGCTTGAGGATGCTGTTGTGTGGTTTCGTCGTATTAGAAAGGAGTTTCCTGACTGCGAGATTATTGGTGAGGTGACTTACTGGACGGCGATGACTTTGATGTTTGACGGGAATTATAAAGATGCGATGGTGGATTTTGATATTATTGCTGATCAGTTTGCTAGCACTGTTTTTGCGGAGGATGCGGCGTTTCGGCGTGCTGTGTGTGATTATGGTTTAGCGCAGTATGATGATTCTGATTCTAGGCTGGCGGCTTTTATTAAGGCGTATCCTGAAAGTAGGCTGGTTGGTGAAGCAACGATGATGCGTGGCGATATTGCTGGTGCTGTTGGGCGTCCTGATGATGCGGTGAAATTTTATCAGCAGGCGATGACGGATAAGGATATTAATATAGAGTTTTATAATCATTGCGCATTTCATGCTGGGCAGATTTTGACTGATGATAATAAGTTGGATGCGGTTATTAGTCATTTTGAGCAGTATATCTCTGAACGTCGTGAAGGGGCTAATCTTCCGCAGGCAGCGTACTGGGTTGGTGTCTCGATCTGGAATAAGGGTGAGCAGCTTGGTGCATTGCGTTATTATAGAAAGATTGTGGAAGAGTTTGGTAAGAGCGCTAAGGCTGTTGGCGTTGATATGATTCTTGACGAGTGGGTTGGGCGTATTAAACGTAGTTCTGCTGAGGACGCAAAAGCATCGTGGAACGAGCTGAAAGTATCTCTGGATAATGCGGTTGCAAGTAAGAATAAGTCGTTGGCTTTACGCTTGAAGCGTGTGATGTTGTATGGTGATGAGAATATTTCTGTTACGGAACGCCAGCGGATAGAGAATGAGTTTTTAAGTGCGGCCAATATTCCTTATGCGAGTCCGGCTGTTTTGCAGAAGATGCTTGATCTTGCGGTAGAGAAGAAGCGTACTAAGGATTCTACTAAGATAGCGCGTCATATTATTGATACTTATACGGAGACTGATTATGCTCTGGATGCTAGGATGGTTCTGGCTGATATTGCAATCAAGAAGGCGCGTGCAACAGAGAATACTTATGAAGCTTCTAAGCTGTATGCAGAGGCGATTATGCATTTGGGGGTTGTACGCGAGGTCTTTGCTTCTAGTGGCGAGGCTGGTAAGGCGCTTTTGTTATTGGGTCAGTTGTATTCTGAGCAGGGCAAGTATCAAGAGGCTGATGAATGTTACAAGTCTGTGTTAGGTGTTAAAGGTTGGCGGAACTTTTGGCCGGCGGCTCTTTATGGGCGCGGCGAAAGCGCGTATAGTCAGCGGAAATATGATGTTGCATCAGCTTACTATGAACGTATATATCTGCTCTATTCGCACTATCAGGATTGGACTGCAAAGGCGTACCTTAGACGAGCGGAATGTCTGCATAAGCTTTATCAAGATGAAAAGGCAATTGAGGTTCTAACTGAGATGAAGCGTAATATTAATCTACAGAAGACACCAGAGATGACGAAGGCCAATGAATTGCTGGTTAAGTTAGGAGGTGCCAAATGATGTTCTGTTCCGTAAAGAAAATTGCAATATTCTCTTGTTCGACGTTACTATTGGCTATGTGGCTTACGCCCATTTATGGCCAGCAAGGTGTGCAGGTTGCGGCAGGCGTGAAGGTTAATCGTGCGAGTTCGCAGTTCACACCTATTAAGGCTAAGGTTCGTTCTGGTAAGCGTATTAAGGAAGTTACGGTAGTTGCGCGTCAGGGTGAAAAAATTATTTTTACTGAGAGTGATACAGGTATCGGGGTTAAGTTGGCGCTTAGTATTAGTAAGATTGATGATATTACCTTTGAGATGAAGTATGATGCTGGTGATATATATAGACATCTTAAGAATAAAGATTGGAATAAAGCTGTGCGATATCTTTCGCCGATAGTTAATCCTACGCTTCCGTATCTTGATGTGGCTAATAATAATGCGGTAGAGTTAAGTTTAGATCTTGGTACGTATATGCTGAAGGGTGCCAAAAAGGGGCGGCTTACTGCGCAAACTGATGCCGATAATGAGTTAGTAAAGAAGCAGTATGTTAGTGCGTACGGAGTTTTTAAGAGTGTGGCAAAGGCTACGTGGTCGCCGTTGGCTGATGAGGCGGAGTTGCGTAGGATTGAGTGTCTGCTGGAATTGAATAAGCCAAAGACGGCTGCTAGAGATCATGGTAAAATTCAGGAGCCAGATGTATCAGATCCTACGTATGGCCGGTACTGGCTGCTTGCAGCACGTATAGGGCTGGAGAAGTCTAAGTTTCGCGAGGCGATGAGTGCGTCTATTAAATCTATATGTTTTCAGAATAAAGATATAGATACTTTCCCTGACGCACTGTTGGTTTCTGCGCAGTGTTACGAAGAGATGCAGAATTGGTTTCGTGCTCGTGATATTTATTATGAAGTTGCGATGATATTCCCTAAGACTGAGTGGGCGGTGATTGCTGAACGTAGATTGAAGTTTATCTTGAAGAATGGCTTTACGAAGAAAGAGGAAAAATCACCAATTCAGAATGTCTTTTTTGGGCTTGATGAGGATGTGAATAAGCTTATTGTGGAGATGTTTAAGAAGCGGCGAGAAGCTAAAGCTAAGGCTAAACCAGTGGCAAAGAAAGCTAAGGCTAAAGAAATTGATTTGAATGAGGAAGAGTAAAAGGGGAACGATGAAGGCTGAAGGATGAATGATGAAGTTGCTCTACGGTGCGGTGCGCTCTGAAAATATTGTGACAGAATGATTTGTGACCCATCCTTCGCTCTTTGAGCTACGGAGGGCGCAGCAGAATGATTTTTGCTCTACGGTGCGGTGCGCTATTTAAAGATTTTAAATGATAATAAATATAAGGAGATGTAGTTATGAAGCGAAGTGTTAAGGTTCTAGGATTGTTTGTCCTGGCAGGAATTTCTACGATGATGGTATCTAGTGCGTTTGCACAAGCAGCTGATGCTGTGGCTGCGGTTGCTGAAGATGCGGGGACGCAAACTACTGTGCTGTCGTTATTGAAGCAGGGTGGATTATTGATGTATCCATTAGGACTACTTTCTGTGGCGACTATAGGTCTGGCTGTGTATGGGTTTATGATTGTTCGTACTAGCAAGATGTTGACTCCTGAGCTTGTTCCACCGCTACAGGATGCGCTTGATGAGCTTGATTTGGAAACGGCTATACAGATTTGTCGTGGGACGCCTAGTATTTTAACTAATATTGTTCAGGCGGGATTGCTGCGTATTAGTGATGGTGTTCTTGATGTGCCTAGCATGGAAAAGGCGATGGAAGAGGCTGCGGTTGAAGAAACTTCTGCCGGGTTGCAGTCTATCAGTTATCTTTCTATTATAGCGCAGATTGCACCTATGGTTGGGCTACTTGGAACTGTTAGTGGTATGATTAAGGCTTTCCAAAAGATTGGTCAGGGCGGTATGGGTAAGCCTGAGTTATTGGCTGGGAATATTGGTGAAGCTATGGTTACGACGGCTGCTGGGTTGCTGGTCGGTATTCCTTCGATGTTTCTGTACTTTTATTTAAAGAATCGTTATTCTGCAAATGTTAGTCGTTTAGGACGTGTTATTGGTAATCTGTCTCACCGCTTAGTGGCGGCGTCACGACGTGGTAATGTTACGCAGGTGGCGCCAATTTCTGAGGCTCCGGTAGAGGCGTCTAGCGACGACGATAATTAATAGATAAAGTAAGTGATATGCAAATACCTGTAGAAAAACTTTTTGAGAGCGAAGCAAAGTTCGAGATGGCGCCGATGATTGACATGGTCTTCTTGCTGCTTGTGTTCTTTATGTGTGCATCGCATCTGAGTGTTGTTCAGAGCGTACCGCTAGAGATACCGACGGCAACAAAGGCGGTTGTTCCTGATGATCGGTCGGCTCGTTTTACTGTGAACATCACGAAGGATGGCACGGTGTTTTATGGTAATGAGCAGATTGCATTGGCTGACTTGAAGACTGTGGTTAAGAATGGTATGGCCATTGATCCAAGTATGAAGCTTTATCTGCGTGCTGACCAAGAGACGGCGCATCGGTTTGTTAAGAAGGTTATGAACGTGATGGGTGAAGCTGGAGTGGATAATTTTGTATTTGGCGTATTTGTTCCAGACTAAAGATGACGAAGTGATTTTAATGAATCAGGAAAGAGTAGTTATTTATTATGAATGTTAATATACCAACAGCAGATGCCCCAGAACTAGATGTGTCGGCATTGATCGACATGGTCTTCTTGTTGCTGGTCTTCTTTATGGTAACTGCCAGTTTAGTAAAATCTGAGGGTGATCTTAGTATTAAGTTGCCTGGTATTGTTCAGCAGGCGGTTACTGTTGATATGCCTGATGAGCAAATTATCGAAGTGCACGCGACGGGGCGTGTTAATCTTAATGGACTTGCATTTGGGACGATGGATTCTAATGCCCTTCCTGATCTTGTAGCTATTTTGATTCGATATAAAATGGCATCTGACGCATCTCATAATAAGGCAATGGTTACAATTTGGGCAGAGGATGAGGCGAAGCATCAGCGTGTGATTGATGTTATGAATGCTTGTGCTTTTGCAGGAATTGAGAATGTAACGTTTACTAGCAGTGTGGATTAGGCTATGGCAAAAGAAAAACAACAAACAGATGATATTATTGGTGGCAGTGGCAGGTGGACTGCATTTCTGTCCGGCGTAGGATATTATAAGCTTTCTGTTAAAAGACGTAAGATGCTTGCTTATGTTTTGGTTGGCAGTTTGCTTCTTCATGTTGTGGGGTTGCTTTTCTTTCAGGGTTATATCGTTATGACTTCTAAGGAGGAGGTGGTTACTGTATTTAAAACTCCACCACCAGCACGAACTTATGAGCCGCGTAAGCTAGAGCACAAGGTTAAGTTGCAAAAAAGACAGCGTAGTTCTAGTCGTCCAGCGATGATGCCGCGTATGGTCTCAATGAAGATGTCTGATCTCGCCTTGCCGGAGATTAAGGTTGATCCTAAGTTGATACATACAACTTTCCAGCCTAAATTTAAGGCTGTTGCTGGTAAAGGTATGGGCGCGGGGCTTGGTACCGGATATGGAACGCACGGTTTTGGTGCTGGAGTATCAACAGTGAACTTTTTTGGTATTCGTGCGCGTGGTGAACGTATTGCGATTCTAGTTGATGTTTCTGTTAGTATGGTTGAGGATGAAATGGGTGGTGTGGCTGGATATATGCGGGTTAAGCAAAGGGTAGAGAAAGTTATTGATGCTCTTTCTGAGATGTCGATGTTTAGCTTGATTGTTTTTGCTGATGCGGCAAGTAGTTGGGAATCTAAGATGATGGTTGCTAATGCTGATAATAAGAAAAAGGCCAAGCTATATTTACGTCCGTTTAATACAGAGGGTAACTGGGGGTTGAGTTCCGGTAATATTAGGTCGTCTAGTGTTGGGGTGTCGGCTGCTGGCGGAACTACGCGACTTGATTTGGCACTGACTGGTGCAGTTCAGCAGTATGCGGATACGATACTTGTTATCAGTGATGGTTTACCTATGGTTAAGAAGCGTATGTCTGCAGATGCACAGACGGCGCATGCGGAGCGTATGCGACAATGGAATACCGAGAATGCTGGTGCGATGACTGCTTGGAATAAAGCTAATGCGGCATATCAGGCAAGTGGAGAGGTGACACAGGAAAAGGTGTGGGTTCCAGGGAGACCTGCTAGAGCGGCGATTCCTGCGCAGACTGGACGTATGAAAGAGGGGCAAAGACCTCGGGCAGCACAGCCAGCGCGAGCAGCTGTGGCTGGGCACTGGGGTACTGTGAGTCGGCATACTGGTCGTGGGCATCGACCTGGTAATAGGCCGCAAGCGCCCACGATGCCGAAACTTGGCAACTGGACTTTGGCAGATTTCGTGGAACATTTGACCCTGTTGCAGGATCATCTTTATAAGAAAAAAGGTAAGAAGGCGCCTGCTATTCACTGCATTGGATATCAAATTGATAAAGAAGGTAGTGCGTTCTTGAGAAAGCTGTCTAAGCAGTATCATGGTCAGTACCGTAGAGTATCAAGACTAAAGTAGGGGGATAGATGAAGCGTAAAAGTTTTATGATAGTTACGTTTATGGTCGCATTTGCGGTGTCAGCATTTGCGCAGGTTAGTAAGATAAGTGAAGTGGAGATTAGTTCTGACCCAGAAAAAGATGGGCAGAGAGATTTCACTGTTCGTATTCTTCCTGCTGTTACGCATAAGTGTGAAGAGATTATCTTTGAGTGTGTATATCGTCAGCAGTTTCCTTGGGAAAATTTACAGGGTAAGAAGTATGTTAAAACTCATGAGCCAGTTGCATTTTCCTATTATCGCCATGATGTACGGCTGGTTGCTGATCTTGATAAGTATATTAGCTTTCGTGTACCTATGAGTATGAAGTTACTTGAGAAGGCTTATGGGGATAAGACCTTTAATAAGGATTATCCTGTTACGATAGGACGCCTGAAGATTACTGCTAAGCGTGGTAAAGTTGTTTTGTGGAGTTATGATTTAGAAGCTGGTGGTGTTTTTAAGGTTGGCGCAAAACCTATTACTAAGCAGTAGAGGGAGTAATATAACTCTGAACTTGCAAAGGTTGCCT
Source organism: bacterium (assembly GCA_030632465.1). Classification (GTDB taxonomy): domain Bacteria; phylum Verrucomicrobiota; class Kiritimatiellia; order UBA8416; family CAMZLY01; genus CAMZLY01. The sequence goes on from DAOVUR010000047.1 coordinate 7,794, forward strand.
TTTAATGGCAATCTTTTTTCTGTTTAGATTTTTAAGTTAAAGTGGAGTATTGATGTGAAGCTATTTGTTGTGATGCTTATGTTGGTTGTTTTTATGGGGTGTGATAAGAAAACACCTTCTGAGCGTACTGGTTATCTGTTGGCATGTGATGCTTTACGTGCAGATACAACTCTGCCTGCGTCTGTTAAGCCGTTACCTATTGAGGATGCTGGGTTATATATTTCTAAGAATGCCGGGTATGTGGTTTTACGTTATGAAGACGGCACGGTAACTAACGGAAAATATGTTGTTCGCCTTAAACGTGTTGCAAGAACCTGGATGCTTGACGAGGTTGTTAAGGGAACGACGAAGATTGAAGAGCAACCGGTAAAGTAATAACCGTTTGGATCTGTAGACTGTCAGGGACTGAGGATTTCGAAGATGGCAGAAAATTCCGGCAATAAATTTGGGACTTTTGGTGGTGTCTTTACTCCGAGTATTTTGACGATACTGGGTGCTATTATGTTTTTGCGGGCTAATTTTATTATTGGTCACGCGGGAGTTATTGGCGCTCTACTTATTCTTGTTATTGCAAAGAGTATCACTGGGCTTACGTCTCTTTCTGTAAGTGCGGTTAGTACTAATATGGAAGTGCGTGGTGGTGGTGCATATTTCATGATTAGTCGTGTGCTTGGTCCTCAGTTTGGTGGGGCTATTGGTGTGGCGTTATTTTTTGCGCAAGCGCTTTCTGTTCCTTTCTATATTCTCGCTTTTACTGAAGCCTTGATTAGCTCGTTTCCTGCTTTGGCGTCTTATAGTTTTTTAATTATGATGACAGCTGCTGCGCTACTTTTTATTGTTAGCTATGTAGGTACTTCATGGGCTATTAAAGCGCAGTATCTAATCATGGGCATTTTAATACTTTCGATCATTGCCTTTATGGGTGGTGGGCTAAAGGTGTTTTCGACAGAAACGTTTGTGAGTAATCTTGCGCCGTCCGGTGATCCTTCTTATTCGTTTTGGGTTGTTTTTGCAATCTACTTTCCGGCAGTAACAGGGATTCTTGCGGGGATCAATATGTCGGGCGACTTGGCTAATCCAACAAAGAGTATTCCGCGCGGGACTTTTTGGGCGATAGGGGTGGGGTTCGTTATTTATATGATTCAGATGGTTATATCTGGTGGTGCATATGACCGTAGCGCGTTGATTGATGATCCTTATGGAGTTCTTAAAGATGGTGCTCTTTTTGGTGCGGGATTTTTGGTTGCTGCTGGCGTTGTGGCGGCGACATTATCAAGTGCGTTAGGTAGTTATCTTGGTGCGCCACGTATTTTGCAGGCGTTGGCTAAGGATAAGATTTTGCCGGCTATAGGATTTTTCGCGAAAGGTAGTAGCGACACTGATGAGCCGAGGCGTGGGCTTGTGCTTACTGCTGTTATAACTTTCGCTGTGTTGATATTTGCTTCGCAAGCGGGTAGGCATGCGCTTAATATTGTGGCGCCTATTATTTCAATGTTCTTTCTATATACGTATGGCATGATTAATTTGGCAGCATTTATTGAGGGGCTTGGGAAGAATCCATCCTTTAGGCCGCGCTTTAAATTGTTTCACTGGACGACAGCTTTGTTGGGCGCTTTTGGATGTATTGCGGCAACACTTCTGATTAATGTTACAGCTGCTATTGTATCGGGTGTGTTGATGGCGTTGCTCTATTGGTATATTAATAGTCGCCGGCTGCAAGCTGGTTTTGGTGATGCGCGTCGTGGTTATGTCTATAAGGCGGCTATCAGAAATTTATTATTGTTGTCGGATATGGATGAAGACAGTCGTAACTGGCGGCCTGCTACTTTGGTGTTTTCTGGCAATCCTAATTCGCGCGAACTGCTGGTGCGATATGCTGGCTGGCTGGAGGGCGGGCATGGCATAGTCTATATGGCGAACGTGCTGATCGGCTCGATTGAGGAGTATGCGCCTCATCGTAAGATGGCTATCAAGCAGATGAAGAATTTTTGTAAAGAGAATGACATTAGTGCATTTCCTGTAGTTGCGGTTGCCGATAGTGTTAGTCAGGGAATGGTGATGCTTATGCAGACTGCGTCGCAGGGGTCGATTAGTCCTAACTTAGCGGTCTTCGGCTGGTCAGGTGGCGGTGCGGCGTTGGTGGATTATCTTGGGCATCTTAAGATTGCAAAAAGTCTTGATATGAGCTTGGTGCTTTTGGCGGCATCGAGTTTACCAGTGCCGGGTAGGGATAAGCGTATTGATATCTGGTGGCGTGGTGAGAGTAATGGTGGGCTTATGGTGCTGCTTGCATATATGTTGGTGCAGAATAAGGGATGGCTACGTGCGCAGATAAGAATTTTGCGATTAGTGCAGAGTGAGGCTGGGCGAGAGCCTTCGGAAGAAACGTTGTCTGATCTTATTCAGGATGCGCGTGTTGATGCGGTGCCGGAGGTTATTGTCGATACACGTCCGTTCCCTGAATTGCTTCATGAAAATTCGGCAGATGCTACTTGCGCTCTTGTTGGATTTGAATTGCCGGATGAAGATAAAGGTGCTGACTGGTTTGCTTATCAGCAAGAGGTCATCAAGGATATGCCGACTGTTATCTTTGTGAATTCGTCTGGGCAAGAGGATCTTATGGCTTAATGGAACAGGCTCGGAGGCCTGTTTTACTTGGGTGTTGCGTGGCCTTCGGCTCTGCTTCTGCCGTCGCGAACAGGCTCGGAGGCC
>DAOVUR010000237.1 GCA_030632465.1 bacterium
CTTATTTTAAGAAACGCATGTTTTTAATTGTTGGGCTTTTGGTGCTGTTTTGCGGTTGTAGTACGACGCAAAATAATGGTGTAGGTAATGGCGATGTAGCAACAGTGGTAGATAATGGCGCTGTTCAGGGTGGTGCTGAGGAGGGGGATTTATCTCCTGTAATAAAGCCGGGAATGTTACTTAACGTTGTTGTTATTGTGGTAGGAAGAGATGATATTAATAAGGAAGAATGCAATGTTTCTGAGGCTGGTAGAATTTATTTGCCACTATTGAAGGATGTGTCTGTTGCTGGGTTGACCGTGGTTGAAGCAAAAGCTAAGCTTACTGAGTTGTTTAGTCAGTATATTAGAAATCCGCAGGTTGATATTTCTTTTTCCAGTAAGGGGCAGAAGAATTTTGTTTCTCCATGGGGATATATATCTGTAATGGGTAATGTGATAACTCCCGGCCGTATTGCGCTTCCGCAAGGGCGTAAATTGAGACTTAGTGAGGCTATTGCTCTTGCTGGTGGATTGGCGCCGAGTGCAAAAGATCGTGAAGTTAGGTTGGCTAGACGCAGCTCGAGCGGTGAACTAGTTAAGATCAAAGTGAACTTACGTGCTATTGTTGCTGGTGGTAAGATTGATGAAGATATCAATTTGAAGCCTGGCGATACTATATTTGTACCTGAAACAATATTCTAGATATTGTTAAAAGAGGGATATCAATAACTATTTGTTGTTTAGTAATTCTGCTCACTATTAAGTTATGGATATAAAAAAGATATTATTAGTAGCTCTTGTTGTTCTATTTGCTTTAAGCCCAGTTCTTGAAGCAGGTGGGCTTGGCGAAGGCGTAGTTTTTGGTAAATTTATTTTTCGACCTTATATTGATGGCTCTGTCACACACGACTCGAATCCTTTTCTTGCTCAAACTAACTTGGAAAGTGATATTTTTATTGAGTATGAAGTAGGTGCTAATCTATTGTTTAAAGGAAAAAGCCTAGATGTTTATGGTAGTGTCTTTTGGACTGCTAGGAACTATTTTAATGATAATGCTGGCCAAGATTGGTTGCATGCACCTGAAACTCTTGATTTTTATGGGTTTGGTGAGAGTTTAGCTTTAAGGTGGGGATCAAGGGATAAATTGCAGATTCGTGCACGTGAGAGTTTCCAGCAGGTAACAGATTATTCTAGGCAACCGTATAGCGAGGCTTATACAAGCGAATATACAGAGGATAGTTTTTTGGCTGAAGATAGAGGGAATCGCTTAGAGCGTAATTTGATTAATGCTAATATTTCAGCAGGACGGGATCTTACTTATAAGACTGAACTAGATATTACAGCGTCATTTTTGCGTACAGATTATGTTAGTGAGGATGTGTTTGATATTGATGAATCAACTCTGCATGGTGAGCTGGCGTATAAACTTACGGATAAAAGTTATATGCTTCTAGTGTCTGAATACGGGGTGCAAGTTACTGATGCACTGCCTGGTGATCCTGAATCGAAGATTATTAGGGTGGGATGGAAGACAAAATTTACGGATAAAACTGCATTTAAAGGTAGTTTTGGTATGGAGTATTATGATGACAACACGGTTTCTGAGTTAGGCCTGGACTCTAAATACGAGATGCCTAGTTTCGATCTTGGTTGGTTGTGGATGCCGACGGATAAGCTGTCAATTAACACCTCTGGTGCTAACACTATTGAGCCGTCATCATATGAAATATTGAATATACGAAAAGTTATGATGATCGGTAGTTCTGCAGGATATCAGTTGACGCGATCTCTTATGGCGTGGCTTGGTGTTTCCTATCGAAAAGATAATTATAAATATGAGGATCCTGCACATGATGTAATTAGGGAGATTAATGCTTATGGCGGAAAAACCGGTATTAAGTATGCTCCTCATCAAAAATGGTACTCTATATATGCTACGGCAGGTTATGAAAATACTGACTCGTCTATTGATGTTGAAGACTTTGAGCAGTTTAGATTTACTCTTGGTGCCAAACTTATTTATTAAAATAATTGTAACTTCTCAATAAAAAGGCGATATTTAAAGAGTAGTACAAGCTTCCAGCTTGCATTGCTTTAGTAAAACAGCTTTCCATAGCTGTTTAATCAGCATCGGAGTGCTGATTTACCGCCCTTGCAAAATGACTTTTTGAGAAGTTGCAAATAATCTTGTACAGAACTATTTACTGAAAACCGCAAAAGTGCTATAATAACCATATAAATAATATAGTAGTCTTTTGTGATGATGATGCTCAACGAAAGACTATTTAAAGGAGGTTAGAATGAAGGCTGTATTTGGAATAGCATTTTTAATTATTATTACTTCAGTGCTTACTAGTTCAGCTGCGGACAAGAAAGACTTATCGGCTAATACATTAAAAGAAACTATGATAACTGATGTGCTTGCTGTTCCACAGGAACCAGCTGGAGAGCGAGTGGCGCGGATGGCATATATAGTACTGAAAGGTATTACTGATATTGCCGCATCAGATTCTAATGATTCGGAGAAGAATGAAGCTGTATCGTTGGGACTGGCCAATGCTATTGTTTATGCAGATAAATCGGCAGAGCAGTTAATGACTTATGTCGTAGCGCAGCTTGATGAGGCGCGCTGGGTTCAGATTTCTGCTGGAGTTATTTCATTGTCTGATAGAGGGGATAAAGACGCTATATTAGACGGCGTGCTCACTCAAGTTGGTCCAGATACTCGGTTAGGGCAGCTGGCTCGTAGTGCAGCAAGTGCGCCTGTATCCATACTGGGGCAGCGTGTGCAAGTATTGGTTGGACGAACGGTCTCTCCTGCTAAGTCATTAGGGGGCGACCGACAGGCTGGTGGGGCTAGAACACTTCCGCTACCACCGATTAGACGGGCGGAAGCTCCTCCTCCTCCTACAGCTCCGAGAGCTCTTAGTGTTGCGCCACCAGAGCCCCCACCAGAACGGCCACCTGTTGATCCGTATCCGGGACAGAAAAAATAATGGTAAAGTTAAAAAGGTAAAGGGTGAATAGGATGTAGGGAGAAAAAAGGAAAGCTCTGAAGGCATCTGTTTATTGTAGGGCTGGAACGGCCCGCCTGCATCGCTTTGCGAAGCAATGCGGGCGGGTTGAGCTTGCGAAACCTACCCGCTGGGCCTGGCTGGAAGGCATCGTACCTCAGCCGTTCCAGTCCTACAATTCATAACGCAGCAAGCTGCGGAGTATTAAACCCTCGGCTTCGCAATAAAAGGTAACTGAAAA
>DAOVUR010000249.1 GCA_030632465.1 bacterium
AAGTTTATCCACGCTGGGTATTGTGCGTAGTGCTGATTTCTTATTCATGATAGAGAATTTTTGATTAGTTTAAGGAAGACGAGGCAAGCATAAATCCTATGATTGCACCAAAGATAATCCCTGACCAGGGATTAGAGGTTACGCCTCATGTGCTACCTGCGCATTTTCCGAAATAGCCGATCAGCCCACCTATGATTCCGCCAATAATGGCGCCTATAATTCCTCTAATACTCATTGTTTTACTCTTTCTGTTTTTATTGTGTGTGCGGCTCCCGCGGAGGTGTCGCCCTATCTTCTCGTAGTCGCCCCTGCCTAATGCGTTAAAGATGATTACTGGTTGGCAGAAGGGGTAGGAATCGAACCTACAGCGCACGATTTAACTCGCCCGTTACCAGTTTTGAAGACCAGCCGAAACACCAGTTTCATCCCTTCTATAAAACTAGTTTATAAAGTGAAGCTCAAAATCCTCAAGCCATGAATCAGAGATGTAGTCAACTGCGATGCCCGCATAGTTTGTTGATGTACTTATTATATCAGTGCTTAAAATAAATGCTAGACCGTTTGTTTCTACCAATGTTCCTGTCACGCTTTTGTCGGATTCGACCAATCCGATAGATGGACCGCGTCATCCGTATCCTGTAATAAAGATGGAGAAGACAGTCTCTTTTTTCTTAGCAACGGCTTTATCGAATTCTTTTTTTGCTTCTGGGCTTATAAAGAGCCAAGATGTATTTGCTGTGTTGTTGGTAGCGGCAGTAGGAAATTTTACCTTCATCATGTTGCTGGAAACTTCTGCGGGTATAGATGGCGAGGCGCAGGTTAATACCGTTGAGCATGCAGCTGGCTTTGTGGCGGTTTGTGATTCTGCCTGTGCTGGGATTACGTATACCACGAATAGAATGAGTGGTAATGTGATAGCAATTAAATATAGTAGTGTTAATTTTTTCATGCGCCTAATATAGCGTTTTATACCACTTTTGGTCAATGGAAATTAATTTGATCTATACAAAGTGTAAATGATATTGATTTATAAGGTAATAATACTGTATTAAATACGTATTAATCACGGCTAGATACTATTAATAGTTATTGGAAGAATAGATATGTGTGGAATTTGCGGATTTAATTGGAAAGATAAAAAGTTGATCAAGAGCATGAATGATGTGATACAGCATCGTGGCCCTGATCAAGATGGCGTGTATTGCTGTAAAGATATCTCATTTGGGCATCGGCGTTTGAGTATTATCGACTTAAGTGAGCATGGACGGCAGCCGATGTTTAATGAGGACAAAACGATCTGCATGGTTTTTAATGGCGAGATCTATAACTATGAGGAGTTGAAGCCGCAGCTTATTGCGTTAGGGCATAAGTTTATTAGTGACTCTGATTCTGAAGTTATTATTCATGCTTACGAAGAGTATGGTATTGATGTTCTTGATAAATTACGCGGTATGTTTGCTTTTTCTATTTGGGATAGCAAAAAGGAATTAATGTTTCTTGCCCGTGATCGCATAGGTATTAAACCGCTGTATTACTACCATAAAGGCGATAAGTTTCTGTTTGGCTCGGAGATAAAGTCAATACTCGAAGATGCTACCGTGCCGCGTGTGGTTAATCTGCAGGCTATGTATGATTATATCGGCTTTGAATTTGTCCCTGCACCGCAGACAATGTTTAAGGATATTTATAAAGTGCCGGCGGGACATTATCTGATTCTGAAGGGCGATCAGCTTGAAATGAAGCAGTATTGGGATATGAGCCTTGTACCTGCGCAGGAAGAACTTTCTTTTGAAGAGTCTGTTGAGCGTGAAAAAGAAGAGCTGGAATATGCAGTAAAGAGCCATCTTATGAGTGATGTGCCGTTAGGCGTGTTTCTTTCCGGCGGCCTTGATTCAAGCGCATTGGTTGCCATGATGCGTAAGCATATAACTGGCCCGCTTAAGACGTTCACTATTGGTTATAATGATAAGACATTTAGCGAAGTTGAATATGCTAAACAGGTTGCTGACTATTTCGATACAGAGCATCATGTTCTGATTCTGGATAAGCTAAAGCCTGATTATGTTGAAAAAGCATTGTGGCATCTTGATGAACCGATGACTGATCTATCTGCTGTGCCGCTGTTTTTATTGTGCGAACAGGTTAAGCAACATGCTACTGTTTGCTTGAGTGGTGAAGGTGGAGATGAAAGCTTTGCTGGGTACGATCGCTTTAAGGCTAGTCGTATGGATTCATTCTATCGCTATGTTCCAGCACCGTTGCGTAACAACCTGATAAATAAGATGGTGCATGCATTGCCTGATCAGGCGCAGAAGAAGGGCGCGATCAATATGTTGAAGCGTTTTATTGAAGGCACGGAGCTGCCACGCGAAGCGGGGCATTTACGCTGGCAGTATTTTTCTAATGAGAAACAGGATGCGCAGCTTTTCAAGGGAAATATTCGGCAAGGTATTGATGAGGATCGGTTCCGTCTGATTCGTGATTATGCCGAGAAGTGTGATGCGACAGATCGTATTAATAGCGAAGTATATCTTGATATGCGCTTTATGATGACCGACAGCGTATTGATGAAAGTTGATAAGATGAGCATGGCGAGTTCGCTGGAAGTGCGAGTTCCATTATTGGATCACAAGTTTGTTGAGTATATGGCTGGGCTGCCTGGTGACTGGAAGCTGAAAGGTATGCGTACTAAGCATGTTTTCCGTGAAGCATTGAATGGAATGCTGCCAGATAATATTGTTAACCGTGGTAAGCAGGGGTATAGCTTGCCAGTTAAAAATCTGCTACGCGGTCAGCTCAAAGAGTATATGATCGACCTCTTGAATAATTCATCCATTATCAAAGAGACGATGGATATTGATTTTGTTAATCACCTTATTAAAGAGCATGATGACATGGTGCATAATCATAATCATGTTCTGTGGGCATTAATTAATATTGCGATCTGGCAGCAGAAATTTAATGTGACGGTTGGGTGATCTGAACGATGAACTATGAATGCGGAGCGATGTGTCCGATCCTGATATAGGTTGTCACTTTGGAAAGG
>DAOVUR010000007.1 GCA_030632465.1 bacterium
CGCCACTATTATCTGCTACAACTAAATCTGTTTCTTCAGCAATCATTATAAGACCTTTGTCAGACTTTCGCCTTTTCCGATACTTCCAATAAACGCCATCTTTTCATACGGCTTACTGGACGTGTTTCCATAATAACAACAACATCACCTACATTTGCAATATTTTCTTCATCATGTGCATGAAACTTGCTTGTCTGTTTGATAATCTTACCATACAGCGGATGCGGTTTACGACTCTCTACAGTAACAACAATACTCTTATTGCCACTACGACTCACTACAATACCTTTACGTTGCTTGCGTAAGCCTCTATTTTTAACTTCTTCAGTCATCTTTATTCAACTCCCGTTGCGTTATAACTGTTTTGACTCGTGCAAGATCTCTTCGCAATGTACGAACCTTAAGAGGCTGCTCTGCACCATCACTCCAGCCTTGCCTTATCTTTGTTTCCATAAGCTCTTTACTGACATCATCATGCACTTGTTGCAATTCCTCATCAGTATGCTCTCTTAATTTTGTTGCCTTCATCTCTACTGATTCCTTATAACCATGCAATTAATGACGTACCACAAACATTGTACGTATGCCAAGCTTAGCATCAGCTAAACGCATACACTCACGGGCAGTTTTCTCTGGCACGCCATCCAATTCGAATAACATATGTCCAGGCTTAACAACAGCAACCCAATATTCCGGATTACCTTTTCCCTTACCCATTCTAACTTCAATCGGTTTCTGCGAAACAGGTTTGTCTGGAAAAATTCTGATCCAAAGTTTACCTTTACGCTTCATGTGACGATTAATCACAACACGACAAGCTTCAATTTGCGTACTCTTCACCCAACCACGACCAAGTGATTTCAGTCCGTACTGGCCAAAAGATATCTTCTCTCCTGACGTAGCCTTTCCTTTACGAGTTCCGCGCTGCACTTTTCTGTGCTTAATTCTCTTAGGCATCAAAGGCATTAGTTTCTCCTCCTATTACCTTTAATATTAGCTTCGTCTGCATCTTTACAGATCCAAACCTTAAGACCAATTAGCCCAGCCAATGTTGCAGCTTCCGCAAATCCATAATCAATATTAGCCCGTAATGTGTGCAATGGAATGCTGCCTTCTTTATATGACTCAGTACGAGCCAGTTCAGCACCATTTAAACGACCACCTGCAGAAATCTTAATTCCTGTACAGCCGGCGTCCATAGCAGACTTAATCGCCCGCTTCATTGCACGACGTAAAGAAATTCGACGTACAAGCTGTGTTGCGATATTCTCTGCAACCAGCTGTGCATCAGCATCAGCATTCTTTACTTCACGAATTTCAATATAAATCTCTTTATCAGTCCGTTTCGACAGCTCAGCACGGATACGTTCAATATCCTGTCCTTTTCTGCCTATTACAATTCCCGGACGAGCCGTGTGCACATTTACTCTCACACGGTTGGCATAACGCTCTATCCGCACATCAGACACGGCAGCATTTTCCAGACGCTTCTTGACATACTCACGAATCTCTAAATCTTCTATGAGCATATCGCCAAAGTTCTTCTTATCACTGAACCAGCGCGATTTCCAGTTCTTATTTACGGTTACCCGCAAACCAATTGGGTTTACTTTCTGTCCCAACGTTTTGCTCCTTTTTAAACAACACTAAACCTTAATTGGCTACGCGTCTTGATTATCAATACCATCAGTCAACACCACCTTGATGTGACACATACGTTTTATAACAGGGCTTACCATGCCCCTTGCCCGTGGCCAGTGACGTTTTAAACGAGGTCCCTCGTCTACCACTGCCATTTTGACAATTAATTTATCAACGTCCAGATCTGCATTATTCTCCGCGTTAGCGATTGCAGACTTCAACGTCTTCGTTAAATGAAAAGCGCCCTTACGTGCACTTAAACTTACCACCCGCAACGCATCGCCTACTGGCAAGCCTTGCATCTGTCGTGCTAAATCACGAACTTTTGTTGGCGATATTCTTACAAATTTTGTGGTTGCCGAAACATCCATAACCTAATCCCACCTGCTATTTATTTGTATGCGCTCCATGCCGACGGAATGTCCGGGTAGGCGCAAACTCACCCAAACGATGACCAACCATATTCTCTGTAACAAAAATAGAGAGATGCTTATTTCCATTATGTATAGCGAGTGTATGCCCCACAAAATCAGGAGATACCATAGATCTACGCGCCCAAGTCTTTATAGGACGACGATCTCCCGTCTGGTTCATACGCTCAACCTTCTTTAGAAGTTTTTCATCTACATAAGGCCCTTTTTTTAATGATCGTGCCATTGTTTATTTTCTCCGCTTTACAATAAATTTTGATGAATTCTTACGCTTATGACGAGTCTTGCCACCCTTGGCCAATTTGCCCCAAGGTGAAACAGGATGTCCACCACCAGAACTACGGCCTTCTCCACCACCCATAGGATGATCAACCGGGTTCATAGCTACACCACGAACAGTCGGGCGTACTCCGCGCCAGCGTTTACGACCAGCTTTACCATCAGTAACACTACCATGATCGGTATTACCAACTCTGCCTACTGTCGCAAAACACTTAATATTAATAAGTCTAATCTCACCTGAAGGAAGCTTTACATTAGCAAATTTACCTTCACGAGCCATAAGCTGTGCACTAGCACCTGCAGTTCTCACCATTTTAGCGCCACCGCCAGGCTCAAGCTCTAGATTATGAATAGGTGTACCTAAAGGAATATTAGCTAATGGCAATGCATTACCTAATGTTGGCTCAACATCTGGACCACTAGTAAGCATCATGCCAACTTCAAGTCCAACTGGAGCAATAATATAACGTTTCTCACCATCTACATAATTGAGCAATGCAATATTTGCTGAACGATTAGGATCATACTCAACTGTAGCGACACGTGCTGGAATCCCAGCCTTATCACGACGAAAATCAATAATACGATATTTACGTTTGTGGCCACCGCCACGATGTCTAACAGTAATACGCCCTGCTGAGTTACGCCCAGCATTCTGCTTCTTACTCTCAGTCAAAGAACGCTCAGGCTTATCTGTAGTCAGTTCCTCAAATGTGGAAACTGTCATGAATCGTCTGCTTGGCGATCTTGGATTATATTTCTTTAACGGCATTTTTCCGTACCTTTTACTTATCGGCGGCTTCTTTATAAGCGACCATTATTAATACTTAACGTAACTTAAGTTACGTCAATAGTTTCACCTTCTTTAAGAGTAACGATCGCACGCTTCCAGTCAGAACGCTTACCATACTTAGCTGTACGCATACGTTTACGTTTACCCTCATAATTCATTGTATTCACTGAAACAACCGAAACCTTAAAATACTCTTCTACAGCTTTTCTGATCTCAATCTTATTCGAGTTAGGATGAACCTCCAGCATATATTTATTATGCTCCTGCATGCTAGTGCCCTTCTCCGTGATCAGGACTCTCTTAATTATCTGTCCAGCATCATTCATTCAGCACCTCCGTCACCATCAGCTAATCGCTGCTTTATTACTTCCAAACCAGCCTTAGTAACCACTATCTGTGGGTAACGTAACAGCTCGTAAACACTAAGATCTGACGCCCGTCTTACCTGTACTTTTGGTATATTTCGAGCAGCCAAGCTAATATTTGTATCAACTGTGTCCAATACAATCAAGACCGGATTCTCTATTTTAAGACTTTTTAATAGATCTTTAAATAATTTCGTCTTTGGCTCTGCCATTGTTAAGCTATCGAGCACCATAACTTGGTTATGAAGCACCTTTTCGCTAAACGCACGACCAAATGCCAAACGAGAAACTTTCTTGTTAACCTTTACGGCATAACTTCTTGGCTTAGGCCCAAAAGCAGCAGCACCACCACGCCATATAGGAGACTGACGATACCCAGCACGAGCACGTCCAGTACCTTTTTGACGCCATGGTTTCTTATTACTACCAGCGACTTCGCCTTTATGCTTACTTGAAGCTGACCCCTGACGTGCTGCGTTGCGAGTTGCAACAACCACATCATGTACCGCCTGCTCACCAGCACCAAGAACTAATAACTCATCAGCCAATTCAATATCGCCCGATGCCGTTCCATCTATATTATATAATTTTAACTTGCTCATAAACCCCTACCTGATTTCTTTAAGGATTTTCTGACCTCAACGATGCCACCATTAGCGCCCGGTACTGCACCGCGCACCAACATCAAATTGTCATCACCGATCAACTCTACAACTGTTAGGCTTTCCATAGTAATTCGCTTGTTACCCATATGGCCAGGCATTCTCTGCCCTTTAGCAACACGAGACGGAGTCGAACACTGACCAATCGAACCAATCTTACGTTTAGCATGTCCACCATGAGTCATACGACCACCGCGCATATTATAACGCTTAACACCACCCTGGAAACCACGTCCCTTAGAGGTAGCACTAACATCCACGTGCGAACATCCTTCAAAAGTATCAACCTTAACAACATCACCCTCATTAACTTCTTCAGCTTTATCCAAGCCAAATTCTTTCAGATGACGAAGAGGCGCTTTGTCCAGCTTCTTAAATTTACCTAACAATGGCTTCTTCACACGCGACTCTTTTTGCTCTGCAAAACCGAGCTGCGCTGCTTCATATCCATCCTTATCGTTGGTTTTGCGTTGCACAACCAAACACGGACCAAGCTCTATCACAGTAACTGCAACACGACGACCATTGCCATCGTACACTTGAGTCATTCCTAATTTTTTTCCAATTAACCCTTGCATTACACCACTCAAATCTTAATTGTTATTCCAACACCAGCCGGCAAATTCAGTTTCTTCAAATCATCCACTGTCTTTGCTGTCGGCTCTACGATATCCAACAAACGCTTATGCGTCCGCATCTCGAACTGATCCATTGCTTTCTTGTTCACATGCGGGCTACGATTAACGGTATAGCGCTCTATAACCGTTGGCAATGGAATCGGTCCTATAACCTGAGACCCTGATCCCTTTGCGGTATCAATTATATCAAGTACGGCTTGATCCAATACTCTATAATCGTACCCTTGTAATTTTATTCTAATACGTTGACGTTCCATTTATTTTTCCTGATATTTTCACTTTTGGCACGAATGCCGGTATTACCGCTTACCTACTTAACAACACATGTTTGATTGATTCTGGCACAATCGCAAACTCTTCAGGCTCCATCGTATAGGTGGCACGCCCTCTAGTAAGTGATCTAATTACCGTTGAATATCCAAACAACTCCGCAAGCGGCACTCCCGCCTGTACAATTTGCATATCTCCGCGAGTCTCCATCCCCTTCACTTTTCCGCGACGGGAATTTAGGTCGCCCAATACGTCGCCCATAACTTCGGCCGGCGTAACAATCTCAAGTGCCATAATCGGCTCAAGCAATTCAGGTCCAGCAGCGGTAACTGCCTCTCTTAATGCCATCACGGAAGCAGATCTAAATGCCACATCTGTAGACAATTCAGAATCACACGTTCCACCAACTACTTTCACCAATAGATCCACAAGCGTATAGTTTGCCAAAGCTCCCGTCATGATAACATCACGTAAGCCAGCCTCTATATCCTTTCGGAATGCCTGAGGAATAATATTAGTACTCACTTCAAAATCAATTTTCACACCCTCGCGCCTTGGCAAAGGTGATACTTCCAAAATCACACTCGCAACTTGGCGATTATCGCCAATCTCACGATCAAATTTATATTCAGCAGTTGCTGTCGTGGTAATTGTTTCATGATAAGCAACCATAGGCTTGCCTGTATTTGCTTCAACATTATACTCACGTTTCAAACGATCCTTGATGATTTCAAGGTGCAACTCACCCATACCACTAATAACCTTCTGACCAGTATCTTCATTCACTTTAACGCAACAAGTAGGATCTTCTGCCGCCATTGCGTCAAGTGCATCAACCAACTTATCACGATCAGCAGAACTTCTAGGCTCAATCGCCATAAAAATCACCGGTTCAGGAAACTTAATACGATCTAGCTCTACCGGCATATTCTCACTACAAAGCGTGTCACCTGTAGTGAAATTCTTAAGCCCGACAATAGCACCAATCTCACCTGCACAGATCATATCAACATCAGTTCGGTCATTAGCGTGTAGACGCAATAAGCGACTTACTCGCTCACGCTTACCTAAACGCGGATTAAAAATATTTGCACTTTTCTTGATAACACCTGAATAGACTCGAACAAACGCCATCTTACCCATATAAGGATCATTAACAACTTTAAACACTAAAGCAGCCAAAGATGCACCATCATCAGCCACATATTTAAGTAAAGCATCAGTCTTAGGGTGAACACCCTCTACTGGCGGCATATCCAATGGTGATGGCAGATAAGAGACAACTGCATCCATCAACTGCTGCACACCACGATTCTTAAGCGATGAACCACACAGAACTGGTAACATTTTACTCGCCAAAACAACACGGCGGATAGCAGCACGTAAAACGTCAGAATCAACATCTGGGTTTTCAAGATACGCTTCCAAGATCTCTTCATCAATCTCAGCGACAGACTCAATCAGATGTGCTCTTGCACGTTCTGCATCTGCACCAAGTTCGGCAGGTATAGCTTCAACCACCATATCCGCACCTTTAGAAGACTCGTCATAACTGACAGCTTTTAGATCTATCAAGTCTATAACACCTTTAAAATTCTCTTCACTACCCCATGGTAATTGCACTGGAACGGCATTTGAACCAAGACTCTTGCGCATATCCGCAACAACCATATCGAAATCAGCACCCATACGGTCCATCTTATTCACAAATGCAATACGAGGCACTGAATAACGTTCTGCCTGGCGCCACACAGTCTCAGACTGAGGCTGAACTCCGCCAACACCACAAAACACGCCTATCGCACCATCCAGAACACGTAAAGAGCGTTCAACTTCAACCGTAAAATCAACATGTCCCGGAGTATCGATAATGTTAATCTGACAATCATTCCAGAAACAAGTTGTTGCTGCACTAGTAATAGTAATGCCACGCTCTTTTTCCTGATCCATATAATCCATTACCGCAGTGCCATCATGCACCTCGCCAACTTTATATACTTTACCAGCGTAATAAAGAATACGTTCAGTGGTAGTGGTCTTACCCGCATCAATGTGGGCAATAACGCCAATATTGCGAACCATGGATAGACCACGATCGCGCCCGTCAGCCTCGCTTATTGCGTTGCCTGCCGTGCTTTTGCGTTTTTTGTTATTTTCCAAAGCCACTACCATCTTCTTAATCCTAAAACATTAAACTACCATGCATAATGAGCAAAAGCTTTATTAGCCTGCGCCATTCTATGCGTATCATCTTTTTTCTTTATAACAGCACCTTGGTTGTTATAAGCATCCATCAGCTCCATAGCTACAGCGCGCTGCATAGGAATACCACGACGCCCCTTTGAAGATGAAATCATCCAGCGAATAGCCAAAGCTAGCTGACGATCGCGATTAACTTCAACCGGAACCTGGTACGTTGCACCACCAACACGACGAGATTTAACCTCGACACGTGGCTTCATGTTATCAACAGCACGAATCAAAACTTCCAACGGATCTTCAGACATCTTCTCTGTAATTGTATTAAGTGCTCCATACACAATACGTTCAGCTGTAGTCTTCTTACCGCGTTCCATCACATAGTTAATAATCTTTGCGACAAGTTCGCTATTAAACTTTGGATCAGGAGTTACACTCCGTTTCTCTGCTCTTCGCCTTCTGGCCATCTTTTACTCCGACATTATTTAACTTTCTGTCAATTAAGTACCGTTCAACCATCCGGATGAACCGTGCAAACACCGACAGAAAGTCAGAATTCTTTAAACAAATTTAGATGCATCAACCTTTTGATTGCTTAACACCGTACTTAGAACGTCCTTGCTTGCGTCCTTCAACGCCCAAGCTATCCAGGGTACCACGCACAATATGGTAGCGCACACCTGGTAAATCGGCGACTTTACCGCCTCTGACTAATACTACACTATGTTCCTGTAGATTATGACCTTCGCCAGGAATATACGCATTAACTTCAAAACCTGAAGTCAAACGTACTCTAGCAACTTTACGTAAAGCTGAGTTAGGTTTTTTAGGCGTCATTGTCTTTACCTGAAGACAAACACCACGTCTCTGAGGACACCCTACCAAGGCAGGACACTTAACTTTTTTACGTATTTTCTTACGGCCTTTTCTAACAAGCTGATTAATTGTAGGCATATTTTTTTCTTTCCTTATTTGACAAAAATGAGTCGGAATACTAACAGCATTCTTTAGGGGAGACAAGCTCAACCTAATAAATCTTGCAATTTTTTTTCTGCCTCAGTCTTATCTCTCACTTCATCTTCAGCTAATGGTTCCGCTAACGGTACCAGTTTAATATCACGATACATGTGGAATCCGGTTCCGCCAGGAATCAGATGCCCCATAATTACATTTTCTTTAAATCCACGTAGGTTATCCTTTTTACCTAGTGTTGCAGCATCAGTTAATACTCTTGTAGTATCCTGGAAGGACGCAGCCGAAATGAAACTTTCAGTTTCAAGCGACGCCTTAGTAATACCAAGTAGTGCTGGTGTTGCTTCTGCTGGACGCTTACCTTCACGTATTGCAGCCTCATTCTCTTCAAGAAAAGCCTGCTTCATGATCTGTTCGCCCCATAAGAAATCAGTATCGCCAGGATCAGTAATGCGAACTTTACGCAACATCTGCCTAACAATAATCTCGATATGTTTATCATTGATTTCTACACCCTGCAGTCTATATACCTGTTGCACTTCGCTAACCAAGTACTCCTGCAACTCTTGTGGTCCACAGACCTCCAAGATTTCCTGAGGGACAACTGGTCCGTCAGTAAGTTGCTGTCCTTTACGTACGCGGTCACCCTTAAACACAACAATATGCTTGCCCATCGGGATAAGATGTTCTTCTGTACCACCCGTAATTTCATCACGAATAACAAGACATCTACGTCCACGCTGATTAGGCGAGAAGTCAACAATACCTTCAATCTTAGCAATTTCTGCAGCATCACGTGGCTGACGAGCCTCAAATAACTCAGCAACTCGTGGTAAACCACCAGTAATATCCTTAGTCTTTGAATCCTTACGCGGAATCTTAGCTAACTGATCACCAGGCTTAACCTTGTCACCCTGTTTAGCAACAACATGAGCACCAGTAGGAATACTGTAAAAACCTAGAATCTCTTTACCGGAATCATCTTTAATCACAATCTGAGGATGCAAGTCTTCTTTACTTTCAAGAATAACAGTACCTTCTAGTCCCGTAACTTCATCAACTTCAGTCTTCATTGTGACATTGTTAACAAAATCATGGAACACAACTGTACCTTCCTGCTCAGCAAGAACTGGCACACTGTATGGATCCCACTTGGCTATCATCTTATCAACTTTAACCTTATCGCCATCATCAACCAGAAGAATCGAACCTAAGTTCAGTGTATGTCGTTCTAGCTCAACACCATTATCGGCATAAATACCGATAGCACCATTCTTATTAAGAACAACATGATCACCATCCTGATTACGAACTACGCGCAACTCATGATAACGAATAGAACCAGCGTTTTTACTGTTAATTTCAGGCTGTTTAAAACTTGTACTAGCAGTACCACCAATATGGAACGTACGCATAGTAAGCTGCGTGCCTGGCTCACCAATGGACTGAGCAGCAATAATACCAACAGCCGTACCGATCTCAACAGCAGTTCCAGTAGCCAAGTCGCGTCCATAACATTTTGCACAAAGCCCTGTTCGAGCCTCGCATGTCAATACGCTACGCATTCTGACTTGAGTTACATTCTTGGCAAGAATTTCATCACATGCCTCTTCATTAACTTCATCGCCTGCTTTTACAATTACAGAGCCGTCAGGACATATTACATCTTCAAGAACTGTACGACCAAGTGTATGTGTACGCAATGTAGTAAGATCATCGTCACCATCACCACTTACAGTAGCTGTCACGCCATTAACTGTCTTACAATCCTGCTCAACAATAATAACATCCTGCGATACATCTACCAATTTTCTGGTCAGATATCCAGCATCAGCTGTCTTCAACGCTGTATCAGCCAATCCTTTACGAGCACCATGGGTACTAATAAAGTATTCCAATACACTCAAGCCTTCACGGAAGTTAGAAATAATAGGACGCTCAATAATCTCACCAGAAGGTTTAGCCATCAATCCACGCATACCAGCGAGCTGACGAATCTGCTGACGACTTCCACGAGCCTTGGAGTCAACCATCATATAAACTGGGTTAATCTCACCACTATCAATATCATTCTCTTCAATTGAACGATACATAGAGTTAGAAATTGTCTCAGTAGCATCAGTCCAGATATCAATGATCTTGTTGTAGCGCTCACCATCAGTAATAATACCTTGACGATACTGATTATCAACCTCAGCTACCGAGCCCATTGCATTACCGATGATTTCCGGTTTATCTGTAGGAATAATCATATCAACCATACCAATTGATACACCAGCCAAAGTTGCATGCTCAAAGCCAAGACTCTTTAACTTATCAAGAACCGTAACAGTTGCATTCTTACCGCTGATCTTATGGCACTGCCAAATAAGATTACCAAGTAACCCTTTATCAACAACCTTATTCACAAATCCCATACCTTCAGGCCATAATTCGTTAAATATAACACGCCCAACGGTTGTTTCAATCAACTTCAACTCTTTATCACCAAAAACTGTATCTTTGCCAAAATCTCGATTTACAAAGAGAATTTTATCGTGCAACATCAAGGATCTATCATCGTAAGCAACTCTTACCTCATCAGTGTTTCCTAGAATCGGCAAACGCTCCTTTTTAGCATTCTTTTTCTTAGAGAATTGATTAAGTTTATCCTTATGAGAAGGAGCTGTCATATAATAGATACCCAACGCAATATCCTGCGTAGGTGTCATGATAGAATTACCACTTGATGGCGAGAAGATGCTATTTGTTGACATCATCAACAATTTAGTCTCCATCTGAGCCTCAATCGATAACGGCACATGTACCGCCATCTGGTCACCATCAAAGTCAGCGTTAAAAGCAGTACATACCAAAGGATGTATACGCAATGCATCACCCTCAACAAGTACTGGCTCAAAAGCCTGCATACTAAGTCTATGCAATGTTGGCGCACGGTTAAGCATAACCGTCTTGCCACGTGTCACATCTTCAATAATATCCCAAACTTCTGGTGACTGTTTCTCAATAAGTTTTTTTGCACTACGCACAGTATGTGCAATACCAAGATGCTTAAGACGCTTAATAATAAATGGCTCAAACAGAACTAATGCCATCTTTTTAGGCAGACCACACTGATGCAACTGAAGCTCAGGGCCAACCACAATTACGGAACGACCAGAGTAATCAACACGTTTACCAAGCAAGTTCTGACGGAAACGTCCACCCTTACCACGAAGCATATCACTCAAAGACTTAAGAGGTCTATTACCAGCACCTGTTACAGCACGTCCATGTCTTCCGTTATCAAATACAGCATCAACAGCCTCTTGCAACATCCGTTTTTCATTACGAATAATAACATCAGGAGTCTTCAACAATAATAGATTCTTCAAACGATTATTACGGTTAATTACGCGACGATACAGATCATTAAGATCAGATGTAGCAAAACGTCCACCTTCTAGCGGCACTAATGGGCGCAGATCTGGTGGAATTACAGGTAGCACTTCCAGAATCATCCACTCAGGACGTGTCTCACTGCGACGAAAACCTTCAACAGCCTTCATACGCTTAGAAAGCTTCTTACGCGTCTGTTTACTGCGTGTTTTCTCGATATCTTCTTCCATTTGATCAATCAAGGCAGTCATATCAAGCTTACGTAAAACATCACGAATAGCCTCAGCACCCATACGCGCATCAAAACTATCGCCATATTTATCTTCAGCTTCACGATATTCAGTATCTGTAAGTAACTGTTTTTCCTTTAGTGGTGTATCACCTGGATCAATAACAATATAATCCTCATAGTAAAGAACACGTTCCAGGCTACTAGCAGTCATATCTAGCATTAGGCCGATTCTACTTGGTGTACATTTAAAGAACCAAATGTGCGATACAGGAACAGCCAGCTCAATATGAGCCAATCTTTCACGTCTAACACGCGAGACAGTAACCTCAACACCACAACGGTCACAAATCACACCCTTGTGTTTAATTCTCTTATATTTCCCACAGCTACATTCCCAATCCTTAGTAGGTCCAAAAATGCGCTCACAAAATAATCCGCCACGCTCTGGCCTATAGGTCCTGTAGTTAATAGTCTCAGGATTCTTAACTTCACCACGACTCCACTCCCGAATACTATCAGGCGCAGCCAATGTTATCGATACGTGATCGAATTTTTCATACTCAGATAAATCTGCTGATTCTTTTCCAGCGTAATAATTCAAGGTTCATCCCCCTATTAAAAAAGCTCTGTTTTTGACTTCTCACCCTTAACCTTGATATCAAGGCAAAGACCGCGTAGCTCATTGATAAGCACTCTAAAGGATTCCGGCATACCGGCCGACAATGTATTCTCTCCTTTTACAATCGACTCATAAATACGCGTTCTTCCCGCTACATCATCACTCTTAACTGTCAAGAGTTCCTGCAACGTGTACGCGACACCATAAGCCTCAAGCGCCCAAACTTCCATCTCCCCAAGTCGCTGACCACCATACTGAGCTTTTCCGCCCAAAGGTTGCTGCGTAACAAGTGAATAAGGACCAACCGCTCGTGCATGAATCTTGTCAGTCACGAGATGATGAAGCTTAAGCATATAAATTTCACCAACAACAACACGTTGATCAAACTTCTCGCCCGTACGTCCATCAAACAGCTCAGTTTTACCATCTGCCGGAAGATTTGCTTCTACAAGATATTCAGTAATCCGTTTTTCAGAGATGCCATCAAACACCTGCGTTGCCGCATTCATGCCAAGAATTTTGCAAGCAGCACCTAAATGCGTTTCCAAAACCTGACCAACATTCATACGTGACGGTACACCTAGTGGATTCAATACGATATCAACCGCAGTTCCATCCGGTAAGAAAGGCATTTCGCAATCTGGCATAATACGGGAAACAACACCCTTATTACCATGACGACCAGCAAGCTTGTCACCAACATTAAGCTTCTTCTTGGCTGCGATATATACACGCACCTGCTTAATGATACCAGCATCTAACTCATCGCCGCTTTCAATACGATCAAGACCACGCTCACGATCTTCATTTAGATCAGCAAACTTAGGTGTAAACTCACCAATAATTTCATCAATCTTGATCTGAATAGGACTACTCTCGATATGAATATGCTCGCTACATGATGCAAGCTTACGTAATAAAGTTTTTGTAATCTTGCGGTTAGCAGGAATAATTACTTCATCACTTTCAACATCTGTCACATCTAGAGGAATCTTTTCGCCTAATAAGATGTTACTTAAGGCCTCAGTAAGCTCTTCTGTTAGATCAGCTGTATTACGTTTGTAATCTTCTTTGATATTCTTGATCTGGCGCTTACGTTCCGCTGGTGTATCAGCAGTACTGCTCTTCACTTCACGAGTAGCAGTAGTCTGAACATCAATTACAATACCTTTAACTCCACTTGGGACCGTCAAGGATGTATCGCGAACTTCAGCAGCTTTTTCACCAAAAATAGCTCGTAACAAACGTTCTTCTGGCGCTAACTCAGTTTCGCTCTTTGGAGTAATCTTACCAACCAAGATATCACCAGGCTTAACTCTTGCACCAATACGAATAACACCATCTGATCCGAGATTCTTTAGAGCCTCTTCGCCTACATTAGGTATATCCCTAGTAATCTCTTCTGGACCAAGTTTAGTATCACGAGCCCCTACTTCGAAATCTTGAATATGAACAGATGTAAATACATCCTCACGAACAATACGCTCGCTCAGCAAAATAGCATCCTCAAAGTTATATCCGCCCCAAGGCATAAATGCTACTGTCAAGTTCCTACCAAGTGCAAGCTCTCCGCCTTGTGTGGCAGGACCATCAGCAATTATAACACCCTTCTTAACCTTCTCCCCAATTGCAACAATTGGTGTTTGATTAAAACAGGTGCCAGCATTAGTGCGACGGAACTTCTGTAGATCATACACTCTAAAGGTATCTTCAGCAGCTTTCTTTGCAGGCATCTTACCATCATCACTTATAATGATCTTAGTAGCCGAAACGTAAGCAACTTTACCAGTCTTGCTAGCAACAACTGTCACACGCGAATCACGCGCAACAACACCCTCAAGTCCTGTTGCCACATATGGTGCTTCTGCACGTAGCAGAGGCACAGCCTGACGCATCATATTTGAGCCCATCAACGCCCGGTTAGCATCATCATGCTCCAAAAACGGAATCAATCCAGCAGCAATACTGATAACCTGCTTTGGCGATACATCCATATACTGAACTTCACCACTAGGAACTTCCAAGAAGTCTGTTCTATAACGTACAGCAACCTTCTTATTCACAAACTTGCCACTCTCAGTTAGAGGTGCATTTGCCTGTGCGATAACAAAAGTTTCTTCGATATCAGCAGAAAGATAATCAACCTCTGCGCTAACGCGACCATTGATCACTTTTCTATATGGACTTTCAATAAACCCATAATCATTCACCTTGGCATAAATACCAAGAGAAGAGATAAGACCAATATTTGGTCCCTCAGGAGTTTCAATAGGACAGATACGACCATAATGACTACTATGTACATCACGAACCTCAAAACCGGCACGTTCTCTACTTAAACCACCCGGTCCCAACGCACTTAAACGACGTTTATGCGCAAGCTCCGAAAGCGGATTTGTCTGGTCCATAAATTGACTTAACTGACTACGACCAAAGAAGTCCTGAATAACCGCAGAAAGTGATTTAGAATTCACTAGTTTCTGTGGAGTAAGCACACCCTTAGTAGGATCAAACAGTGTCATTCTTTCACGTACCAGACGTTCAGTACGCACCAAACCAACGCGACACTGGTTTTCTAGCAGTTCACCTATTGTACGAACACGACGACTACCAAGATGATCAATATCATCTACCATAGCATCACCCTTACGTACAGAAATCAGATGGCGAATAGTCTCAACAATGTCAAGTTTATCAAGAACCCTAAGATCCTTGCCAACCTCTCCCTCTAAACCAAGCTTCTGGTTGATCTTATGACGACCAACACGACCCAAATCATAACGACGTGGATCAAAGAATAAGCGACGTAACAACTGCTTAGCGTTTGAAGGTGTTGCAGGATCACCAGGACGCAAACGATGATAGATATCTTTCAATGCATCATCAGAATTCTGGTTTGGATCAGCAGTAACACTAACCATGAAAATACCATTATCCCAAGAAACATCAACAATATCAACGCTCTTGAAACCAGCCTGTCTAGCCTGCTGTAAAATCTCAACAGTTACAGGGTCGTACTTACGAGCAATAACATTCTTTGAATCAATGTCAATTATGTCACTTTTCAGAGTCAAGTTAACTAAGTTTTCTTCAGTATAGCTCTTATTAGTCTTTAGTACCTTGAAATCATAAAATAGGCCTAACAACTCCTCATCAGTGCTATACCCGATAGCACGCAAAAACGTTGTTGCCAAAAACTTACGACGGCGACGGCGACGATCCATAAATACCCAGATCAAGTCACTAGTATCAAACTGAATTTCGATCCACGATCCACGATCAGGAATCACACGAACAGAAAAGATTGTTTTTCCATTTGTATGTAACGAAGATTCTGAGCAAATACCAGGAGAACGATGCAACTGACTAACAACCACACGTTCAGCACCATTAACAATAAAGGCACCCGTATCGGTCATCAGTGGGATTTCACCCATGAAAACAGCTTCTTCTCTTACCTCTTCACCATCCTGAAGTCTAAACGTAGCACGTAAAGGCGCTGCGTACGTAGATCCATAACGCAAACACTCTGCATCACTCTGTTTTGAATCTGACAATTCATATTTTACAAAATCTACAATATAACGCCCGTCGTAACTTTCAATCGGGAACACTTCTTTAAAAACAGCTTGCAAACCCTTGTTTTTTCGCTTAGAAGGACTTTCATCTTCCTGGAGAAATTGATGATATGATTTGGTCTGAATATCGATCATATCAGGTGGAGCTATAACCGCCTTTAGCTTTCCGAAGTTCTTTCTCTCGGCCATTCCGTACCTCTGTTTGTAAGTTCTAAATATCCGTTATTCTGACAGCGCTTAGCATATCAGCGGACCCCAAACACCCATAAACCTAACAAAGCCCTTTAGAACATCTGCATAAAACTCTTTACGCAGGTCTAAATGACCCATTTCTTAAATTTGTCCTAAACAACAACCAAGGTATTGCCCCGCAAACGGGTCAATACCTTCGGTTGGTTTAGTATAAAACAACTATTTAATTTCGACTGTTGCGCCAGCTGCTTCCAGCTTACCCTTGATCTCTTCGGCTTCTTCCTTAGAAACGCCTTCTTTGACCGCTTTAGGTGCGCTTTCAACCAGTTCTTTAGAATCCTTAAGTCCGAGACCTGTAATACCACGAACCTCTTTAATGACTCCAATTTTCTGACCACCGAACTCTGTGAGCATAACAGTAAACTCAGTCTGCTCTTCTGCAGCTGCGCCACCACCAGCATCACCACCGCCTGCAGCTGCTGCAACCGCAACCGGAGCTGCCGCTGAAACGCCCAAACGATCTTCAAGAGCCTTTACAAGCTCTGAGAGCTCAAGCACTGAAATACCTTCAATCCAGTCAATAAATTCCGCCATTTTACCTTCAACAACAGGACTATCACTTTTAACTTCTTCTGCAGCTGCTTCTTTAACTTCCTCTGCCATGACTAACTTCTCCTCTAATACGCGCTTACATAAGCACTATAATTTTCTATTTTATTGATTAACTATTCTTCTTATCTGCAACCGCCTTAAGGACGTACAGCAGTGTTAACAGTTTCTGGTTAACAACTCCTACAAGCTGAGTCATTGGAGCAGCAACCGTTCCGACAAACATTCCTAGCATAACTTCACGCGATGGCATATTAGCCAATGCTTCAACATCTACTGCTGAAAGCGCTCTGTCACCCAATATACCGCCTTTAACGAGAGGCAATCCAGCCTGCTTAGTATAGGCTCCAATTGATTTTGCAATAACTGTCACATCACCCGTACCACTTACCGTAGCGGTAGGACCAAGTAGACATGCAGCATCAATAGATTTACCTAAACCTTCAGCAGCTTTAGCATACATTCTATTTCGTACAATCTGCAACTTACCATTATCAGCACGCAATTTGGTACGCAATTCATCGAACTGCTCCATTGTCATTCCACGGCAATCAGCCATGATAACATAATCTGCGGAACTGAGGCTGTCGCTATACTCTTTTAAAATAGCTTCTTTTTCAGGTCTCATATTAATCCTTAATCCTTACCCTGATGCCAGCGCCCATAGTAGTACTTATTGTGCAACGCTTAACATATTCACCCTTAGCTCCGGCAGGACGTTCACTATTAACAGCATCAATAACTGTCTGAACATTTTCTAGAAGGGCGCCCGCTTCAAATGAAACTTTTCCGAAGAGAAAGTTTATATTTGCCTGACGATCCATCCTGAAATCAACCTTACCAGCTTTAGCTACCTGAACAGCCGCAGCTGTATCATCAGTTACTGTTCCAGTCTTAGGGTTTGGCATAAGTCCACGTGGTCCCAATACACGACCAAGTTTACGAACTTCCTTCATTGCTTCTGGTGTAGCAATCGCCACATCAAAACCAACCCAACCACCTTTAACCTTCTCAAGCATATCCTCAAACCCTACATTATCAGCACCTGCAGCCTTAGCAGCATCTGCTGCCTCGCCTGTAGCAAATACCAATACTTTAGCATCCTTACCAGTGCCGTTAGGCAGCGATACCGAGCCACGTATGGAGTTTTCAGACTTACGAGGATCAACACCCATATGCATGGACATCTCCATCGTTTCATCAAAATTCGCAGGATGATTCTCTTTCAAGAAAGCAATTGCTTCCTCCAGCCCAACAACTTCCGTTGGCGCCGTTTCAAGAATCTTGCGTAATTTCTTACCTGTCTTTGCCATATTAACCTCTTTTGAGAGTCCGCTTTACCGCCTACTTTATAATTAACCGTTAATTATATCGCTACCGGGGCTACTCTACTTCAATTCCCATACTACGCGCTGTACCAGCAATAATGCTTATACGAGCTTCATCATCAACTGCATTCAGATCATCAATTTTGATCTTTGCAATCTCTAACAACTGTTCACGTGTCACTGTACCAACTTTATCACGATTAGGAACACCTGATCCCTTAGCCAAGCCAACTGTACGCTTCAAGAGTGAAGCAGCTGGAGGACTTTTTGTGATAAATGTAAATGACCTATCTTGAAAAACTGAAATAACCACTGGTATTACCAAACCAGCCTGATCCTGCGTCTTTGCGTTAAACGCCTTACAGAACTCCATAATATTAACACCGTGCTGACCCAATGCAGGCCCAACTGGCGGTGCAGGATTAGCCTGTCCGGCTGGAATCTGTAACTTAATCTTTCCTGTGACTTTCTTAGCCATTCTTTTTCTCCATCAAACCCTACAGTCTTACAACTTGTGAGGATATATATTACTCTTCGCGTTCTATCTGCCAATATTCCAACTCAACTGGTGTGGATCTTCCAAAAATAGCAACCGATACTTTGATCTTGCCACGTTCAGGGTCAATCTCTTCCACAATTCCACTAAAGCTACGAAATGGTCCATCAATAATCTGTACAGTCTCGCCCGGATCAAAATTGATCTTAAACTTAGCTGAATCAGTCTTATCCTCTGCCTGATTTAAAATATCATCCACTTCCGACTGTTTAAGTGGTACTGGACACTCTCCACCGATAAACCCAATAGTACCAGGTGTATCTTTTATAAAGTACCACGCACGCTCTCTGATATTGCGCTCTTCATCGAACAAAGCCATGTTAACCAACACATAACCTGGAAAAAACTTACGAGTGCTACTAGTGCGCACACCATTCTTAACCTCGTCCAGCTTCTCAGTTGGAATCATCACCTCTTCAATATAGTCATCCATCTCAGCCGATGCACGACGAATCATGATACTGTCTCGGACCTTATACTCCTGTCCAGTTAACGTATGTAATACAAACCACTGTTTTTCCATAAGAATAATCTCAGCCTTAAGTCAATAACTTTAAAACTACCATAAGGATTTTATCAGAGAGGGCAATGTACAAACTAAATAACACCACCGACACAATAACAACTATTGTAGAACCGACTAACTCCTGACGCTCAGGCCATGTAATTTTGTGCATCTCGGCACCAACATCAGAAAAGAAGCCTCTAATACCGCTTAAACTACTCTGCTTTTCACTCATAACTAG
>DAOVUR010000050.1 GCA_030632465.1 bacterium
ACTGATACTGCGATGAAGTATTGATTAACCTTTAAGTGCTTTTTTATTTTTTTTCTCTAAGCGTTTTTCTTTTAGAGATTTTCCTTCTTTTTTCTTATCTGATTTATGTGAGTCTCTTCCTTTAGCCATGATTATCTCCTTGGTTACTGATTTTGTTTTTAGTGTTGAAAGACTATACTCTTTGCTTCAACGCCCTGTAGCGCGTTAAGTGCGGTAATGATATCTGTGCTACGGCCATCTATTGCGAGAAGCTCTAGAAGAATGACGCCGCTAGGCGAGACTCCTTTTGGTGTAGGTTCATGAAGACCGATGCGGGTTTTTACGATATCGCCATATTCGGTTAGTATTGCTTGTACAAGTGAGGCTTGCGTGACTCTTTCAGTTACATGTACTGCTACAATAATATGGTCATCTTTTGGTTGATTAGTCATCTGTCACCTCTCTTTTATGATAAAGCAATTTCATCTGATTTATAATATCACTACATTTAATTCTTAATATCAAAACACATTCATTTAGTTTTTAAAAGATTTTTTATCCATTATCACTGGTGATCCATTCTGTAGCTTTGTCGAATTCGCGAAAATGAAAGCCTTTGATTTCTGCACAGACGAAATGACCTGCGATATGTTCGGCAAATGAGCCTATATGTGAATCGGTCACTAAGGCAACATGTGTTACCGTCGTATGGTGATCTTTGATGAATTTCAGATGAGTTACTAAAGCCCCAAATGAGTCCCAGCCCGGGAATGATTCAACATGAATAATTATCCCGTTTAGCTTACCTGCCTTCTCAATATAAGGATCGATGATTTTGCAGGCAGAGGTGAAGTCATCTTTAGATAATGCACCGTCAGGTTCAAGTATGGCAATACCGTCTGTTTCGTTCATAGTTATCTTTAGCATTAGCGTTCTCCTCTATGTATTAATGATGAAAGTCTTATATTATGACAAAATAATTTTCATGACAAAATGATTATTTACTACTTTAATACTCCTTTGGGAGATGTTTTTTATGGAACGTAATCCGTAATTGTCATGTTTTTCTTGGATTAATAAACTGATATCGTGCTGTTCGTTTATCACCCATACGGTAAATAATCTTTTCTCCTCTACTTTTTGCTAGGTCACGGCTGGCGGTGGCCGATGAAATGGTTTTAAAGAGCTGTTGATATTGCTGGCGTGTGAACTCTTTTTCTGTAAATGCATGTTGTGCGATAGTTATTCTGTCTGTATAGCTATTGGAAATGACACCGCTATTTTTCCATAGTGATTGGAGGGAGCACTCTATCTGTTCAAGCATAAATAGTGCGAATCCTGCGGAATCTTTAAATTCCTGTGCATTACGAATCTGCTGGTAATATTTTGTCCGGTTTTCAAAAACCATTGATTCAACATCTAGAAATTCAAATATTGGATGCTCTT
This sequence comes from bacterium, assembly GCA_030632465.1. Taxonomy (GTDB): domain Bacteria; phylum Verrucomicrobiota; class Kiritimatiellia; order UBA8416; family CAMZLY01; genus CAMZLY01. The sequence goes on from DAOVUR010000050.1 coordinate 1,426, forward strand.
CCATTAGCAATCTAGTTTGCCAAAGACGAGCTAGCCGACCATTTCCGTCAATGAACGGATGTATGTTTACAAATTCAAGATGAAACCTAATGGATTTAATTAATGTTAAATCATCACCTTCCAAATAATCAAATAGTTTCTCTATTCTGGTATTAACGGTTTTCCAGTCTGGCATATTACGTGTTTCAGTTTCGGTGATATAAACCTCAATAGGGCTTCGGCGAAATGTTCCTGGGGCGAGCATTAAGCCGTTGCCCATTAGTTTAGTATGTGCTTTAAGCAGTGATGTAATTGAAAAGGGGTTAAATTCAGGAAGCATATGATATGCATCCAAACTATTTCTTATTTCAAGTTGTTCTTTTTTTGAGAGAGTAACCGGTTCGTTGAGAATAATAGCTTGAACCTGAGCAACAGAGCAGCTGTTACCCTCAATACCTGTTGATCCAGCAATAGATTTGGCCAGATTTTTTTGTCGGAGTTTTGGGGTTGGTTTTGAAAGCTGTACCCCTTCTAATCGACCGATTAATTTCTCTATTTCTACAATTTTCTGAATAATTGTAGGCGAAATAGTTAAAGGTATTATATTTTCTTTCACAGCTAGATAGTATCAAATGATACTATCATGTCAATGTGTGTGTTGTCTTTTTTTATTCGTGCATTCGTGGTGATTCTTTTTTTGGATATTAGTGCACAAAAAAAGCCTCCGCATAACGGAGGCTTGTGTGATTAAGGATAGGTTACTTTACAACTTCTGTAGCAACTTCTGCAACTTTGATTGCGTTGGTACTGAAGATGAATACAAATAGAGCAGTAGTTTCGATGATACCTAGTGCGAGTAGGTAGTTTACAAAACCTTTGCCTGTTTCTGCTAATGCATCACTTGCGCCAGCAGCAGCTTTTCCCTGCATCCAGGCTGATACGCCCATAGCGATACCGGCGATAACTCCGCCAAAGAGTAGGTTGAAATACATTGATCCTGCTTCTGCTGCAGTGATGATGTTACCCATGACGATCATACCGTAAAAGATCTGTGTCATTGGTGCACCAACAAATGCAATTAACATAAATGGTGCCATCTTGTTCTGGGCATAGCATTTTTTCCATGCCCCGACAGCGGCCTGTCCGGCAATACCTGTTCCAAGTGCAGAACCAAGTGCGGCAAATGCTAATGCTGCCAATGCGCCAAGTTTACCAAGTGATATGATTGCTTCTGGGTTGTTTAATACTCCTTCAAACATTTTCTTTCTCCTTTATTTATATTTTTACCATGAAGATTTGAAGACCATGAAGTTTTCTCTTCTTCTTTAATTTTTTTCTAACTTTATCGCGTCGCTACGCTCGCTTTGCTCTCTCGGAGAGATCGCGCCACCTTTTTCGGTTCTTCCGTCTTCGCGCTTCGCGTCTACGCCGTGACAAGTAGAACCGATATTACATTTTAAATCGTCCTGTCTAAACTTTTTGTTACAAATTTTTTTCTCTGCGCCTTTGCAACTCTGCGCGAGATATTTTTAGTTTTTCACTATTCGTTATTCACTGCTTTTTTAAATGGGTTGTATTTAAATCCGCTCCATTCTAGTCCTATATGTCCTGAAAACTCAAGTGCGTTAAGACGTATTCCATGTACTAGTACGCCCATAACGCATAGTACAAGATTCATTGCGTGGCCGAGGAATAGTATTAATGCGGCACCAAGTCCGGCAAAGACGGAGTCTATTCCGTTACCAATAGCTAGTTCATTAAATGATATTGCTACGGCTAATGATGCACTGCCAACAGCGAAAAGTCGTACGTAAGATACTACATCTACGAAGTTGTTGATTACGTCAAATGGTAGAATGATGTGCGAGTTCCATTCTGCTTTTAGTCGCTTTAATGGTGTCATAAAGAGGATGATCATTAGTAGTGCTGGAACAAAAAACAGGTTGAAAGATCCTGGTAAGTCGGCACCGAGCACAAGGTGATTTGCGCCAAAATACATACACCAAGTCATTATTATCCAGCCGACCTGTGCTATTGCTCTAGTGCTATTGATTGTTAAGATGAGTCGCCATGCGTGGGCGATGGTCAAATGTATGGCGCCGATTAGGAAGCATAGCATCATAAAGTTATTATCATGTGATAGCCATTCATATGAGATGCCGAGCTTGGCAAGTGGTGCTGGCAATGCACTGAAACTGACTCCGAAGTAGTTGCCGCTTATTACTCCCCAGATGATGGTGCAGGTGGATAGGATATACATCAGGTTGAAAGGCGTTGCCGGCGCTTTTTTCATTTTCATGCGGGCAAGAATGGTAAGGATCAGGAATATTAAACCGTAACCGGCATCACCAACAAGTATGGCGAAGAATAGACTGAATCCTAAGAGAAAGATTGAGCTGATATCCACTTCTTTATAGCCAGGTAATACTTCGATCATATCTAGCAGCGATTTGATAGGGGATACCCATTTTGGGGTTTCTAATATTGTGGGTACTTGGTCGTCGTCGCTAGGTTCATTGATAACTAAGCCCCAGCCATGTTTATTGGCTGCATCACGTAGTTTCTGCGCCTGTGGTTCTGGGCAGAAGCCATTTAGATATACGAGCTTGCCAGACAGTCCAATACCGTCACGTGCTTCTAGCATGGAAAGTTCTTGCTCTTCTTGGTGTAGATAGTTTTCTAATGTTGCGCGCGATTGAGCAAATGCCATAAGTTCCTGATTGACCCGGTCAATATCTTTTTCTGCCTGCGCAATATTGCCGGCTACAACGGAGAGTGGCCGATGATGCGGTATGTATTCGCAAACGTCACACTCAAACTCATCCATAGATACTGCGGCGTAGTACTTGCCTGCACCATCGTTAGATAGCGGGAATACATATACACCTTCAGGTGCTTCAGGGTGATGTTTTTCGCTGGATTGATAAAGTTTTACGTTAATACCTTTGGTGGCAAGTTCATCTATGAGCGCGGGATTATAATTGCCGTAAGGCTCGATTAATCTTTCTTCTTCCCTAAGGGCAATAATACGTTCGGTAAACTCTTTACGAAGCGATACAAGGGTTTGAATACGATCTACAATCTCTTTTGGCGGCATTTTATCGGCAGCAGCTTTAATTGTTGCTGATGGCTCCACTCTGTTTTTGTCGCTAGATGTTACGGTTAAGATATCAAGTGCGCTATTAATGCGACTGACCTGTTTGCTTGTGGATTCTTGTTCATCGCTTTCTGGCTCGTTTACATGAGTTAGGTGAAGTATACCTAGTTCGTGCAGAGCGGTGAGGGTCGCACTAGCGTCAGACGCTAGGCTAATCAATGATGTTTTTTTCATTGGAACTATCATTATATTTTCTACTCTTTCAACTAAAATTACTTTTCTCGGCTCGCAGAGCCAACACTACATTTCCCTTAATCATTTTGTCAAAAAATAATTTTTATGCTGCCGGTTCTAATATTGGAGCGGCTTTTTTGCTTCGTTTCTTTGCTAGTTTTCCACGCGCTACGGCAGCTGTCTGCTCGTCGCCAAGGAAGATTTTTATTACTCTTATATTCTCATTACATTCTGGGATCTTAACTTTTTCAAATAGGTTTACACGTTGTGAGGTTGTGCGTAGCTCTTCGGCGATTAGTTCTTTCTGCTTTTTAAGGATTTCTTGTTCTACATGCATGGTTAGTAGCTCACCAAATACGTCTATAGCATCATCAATCCAGGGTGGGGTATCGAATAGGTTCTGCTCGCTCTGCTGGAGCTTTACATTTTCTAGGACTGGAATATTGACACCAGCGATATTGTGTTCTGATGTTTTTATCTCTTCTATATAGGTGTAATCTTCGAGTCCTACTGGTTCACCAAGTAGTTTGATCCACTTGTCCATACCGCCACGTAGCTTATCGATCTTCTCGCCATTCTCTGCCATGCGCGCCTTGATAACCTGAATCTCTGCTTGTAGCTGTTGCTTTTTGAGAATAAGCATAGGAAGAAAACGCTCGAAACGCTCGAGGTCTTCGCGCTGTGCTTTCAGCTCTGTTTTAGTATGTTTTATTTTAGCCATTTTTTTTCAGTAGTCCCTACTTCGCTCTTCGAGCTACGAAGGGCAAGCAGTATTTAGAATTCAGTAGTCAGTAGTTTTTTATCCTGCATGCCATCCGTAGCCTATTGGCGAAGGATGGGTGCATCCTGCTTATCCATGTTAAATTATTTTTTGGGCCAGAATTTATCCAATATATCTGAGTTAATCCCTGTTTCGATTGCATCAAAGCAGTCGGCAAGTATTTCCCAGCCGAGATCCAGTGCGCCTTCTAGCGGGATATTAACTGACAGATCCATCATTTCATTTTCAAAACGCTCACCATATTTAAGTAGTTTGTTATCCCAGTCACTCATGCGGAACCCCATAGATTTTTTCTCTACAGTTTCGCGGTATGAGGAGAAGAGCTGAATCATAGTGTCCATGATAGTTCTGTGATCTTCTCGTGTATCACCGTTGACCTGCTGCTTAAGACGGCTTAGTGAACCAAATGGTTCGATACGTCCATCTCGTAGGTAGAACTGACCTTCAGTGATATAGCCTGTGTTATCTGGGACAGGATGGGTTACATCGTCGCCAGGCATTGACGTTACGGCTAGAATCGTGATTGAGCCAGCTGTATCAAAGTCTACTGCTTTTTCGTAGCGTGATGCGAGCTGACTGTAAAGGTCACCTGGATAACCGCGGTTAGATGGAATCTGTTCCATGGTGATAGCAATCTCTTTCATGGCATCAGCAAAGTTTGTCATGTCAGTAAGTAGCACAAGCACGCGTTTACCTTCTAGGGCGAACTGTTCAGCTGTGGCTAGGCTTACGTCACTTACCATTAAGCATTCTACTACTGGGTCGGACGCAGTATGAATAAACATAACAGAGCGCGATAGTGCGCCGTTTTCTTCTAGGGTGTCGCGGAAGTATAGGTAGTCATCATGTTTGAGCCCCATGCCGCCAAGGATAATTACATCAACTTCTGCTTGCAGTGCGATACGGGCAAGTAGCTGATTGTATGGCTCTCCAGCACGGGCAAAGATAGGAAGTTTTTGCGATTCGACGAGTGTGTTAAAGATATCGATCATAGGAATACCAGTACGGATCATATTTTTAGGGATAATACGTTTTGCTGGGTTCACTGATGGTCCACCGATATCGATCATGTTTTCTTCGAGCTTTGGACCTTTATCACGTGGTACTGCACTACCGGTAAAAATTCGTCCAAGTAGATCTTCGGAGAAAGGGACCTGCATAGCTCTGCCCATGAACTTCACTTTCGCATCTGTAGCAACACCACGTGCGCCTTCGAAGACCTGTAGAGAAACTTCTTCGCCGTCAAGACGAATAACCTGCGCCAGTGATGAACCGTTACGGGATGTTACTTCTGCGAGTTCTCCGTACTTCACATCTTTGGCGCGGATATTGATCACGCTACCTGCAATATTGTCAACTTGGTGATAAACTTTATTCATTGTTAGAAACCTCCGCTACCATCGTTTCGAGTTTTGTCATGACCTGTTTATATTCAGGACTTTCCATCTCTATAAAATTCCAATCTTTTGTTGTTTGTGCCAGTTTATGGAAGAAAGTTCTGGCAACTGTTTTGTCAGCAAAGTTCATGTCTGCTTCTAGGAAGTCGCATATTGTACCAAACACTTCCTGCTGACGTTCTGCGCTACATGCGCTGTCAACGTCATTAAAGGCGTTCTGCTGTAGGTATACTGAATCAAGATATTCACCTTTAAGGTAGATGATAAAATCTTCGATTGATGTACCTTCTTCGCCAACTACTTTCATCATCTGGCCAATTTCAGTACCGCGTCGTAGTAATGCTTTTGCCATATTGCTTTGTGTTTCATCCACAATTGAGGGGTATTTACTCCAGCTATCGAGCGGGTCGATGGCGGGGTAACGTCTGGCGTCGGAGCGTGCGCGGGAGAGTCCGTGGAATGCACCTACAACTTTTAGTGTTGCCTGCGTTACTGGTTCATCAAAGTTACCACCGGCAGGACTTACTGTTCCGCCAATAGTAATTGATCCTGTGGTGCCATCTTTGAGAGTAACAATACCGCCACGCTCATAAAAGCCGGCGATTACAGATTCAAGATATGCAGGGAACGCTTCTTCGCCTGGGATCTCTTCGAGACGCCCTGATGTTTCGCGTAACGCCTGCGCCCAGCGTGAAGTGGAGTCGGCGAGTAGTAGTACGTTCAAGCCCATCTGTCGATAGTAGCCAGCGATAGTAACAGCTGTGTAAACTGATGATTCACGGGATGCAACAGGCATGGAGCTAGTGTTACAGATGATAACTGTACGTTCCATTAAACTTTTTCCCGTACGAGGATCTGTAAGTTCTGGGAACTCGCGCAGTGTTTCTACAACTTCGCCGGCACGTTCGCCACAGGCGGCGATAATAACGATATCAACATCAGCATAACGACTGGTTAGCTGTTGTAGTACTGTTTTGCCGGCACCAAATGGTCCAGGAATACAGTAGGTTCCGCCAAGCGCAACAGGGAAGAATGTGTCGATGATGCGGGTCTTCGTGGTCATCGGTGTTGTAGGACGCAAGCGTTCAGTATATGCAGTGATAGGCAGTTTGACAGGCCAGCGTTGTAGCATAGTTATATCGTGTATCTTGCCGTCACTATCTTTTAGTTGTGCAATAACTTCTGAGACAGTGAATTCGCCAGCAGCGGAGATGCTTTCAACAGTATAGCGACCATCAAAATTGAAAGGGACCATGACGCGATGTTCAAAGATACCTTCAGGTACAGTTCCAAGTGTTTCGCCAGCCGTGAGTGTGTCGCCTACTTTGGCAGTAGGGGTGAACGCCCATTTTGTTTCGCGCGGTAGAGCATCAAGGTAGACGCCACGTTCCAAGAAAAACCCGCATTTCTCTGCAAGTTGCGGCAGTGGGTTTTGTAGACCATCATAGATCTGCGTAAGTAGTCCAGGTCCGAGCTCTACTGAGAGTAGTTCGCCGGTAAATTCTACAATGCCATCTATGGTTAGGTCTTTGGTATCTTCAAAAACCTGCATGTCGGCTTCAGTGCCTCTGATTCTGATGACTTCTGCCATCAGTTTGACTTCACCTAAGATAGCGTACCCAACTTCATTAAGGCTGACCGCTTCATCAAATCTGACAGAGATCATATTGCCGTTTACACTAGTGATTTTTCCATTAACTTTGTTCATGACTACTCCGTATGAGTCTTTTGGTTTTTATCCGGTTCGTCGCCCGGTTTTTTGTTCATTAGTTCATCTGCTATTTTTTCGCCTTGTTCGCGGCCCATATCGCCCCAGCGTGTAGCCAGTTTGAATTTGAGACCATAAGCGAGAACAGCTTTAGTATTAAAAGGGTCAAGGCCGGCGAGCTCTTCGATCTGTTGCCAGCGGAAATGGTCAAGCGCAAGTTCGCGATCGAGTGGGCTTTTCTTTAAGAATGCTTCATCGGCCGCCTTTGATGCTGCGGTCTCAGTAGTATGTGTCTCTTTTAAAAATGGTTCAGCATCTTTTTGTTGTCTACTTGCTCTTATCTTTACTATCGCATTGCGGAGCTGTGTCTCTTTTTCGCGCCACGCTTTTGCAAAGCCGCTACCGCCAGTTACGTCAGTAGTAGATGCCATAAGCTCCTGCATAGCTTGATAGTCACGCGCAGATAGATGTTCTGCACAGAGTATCATGAATTCCTCTACCGACATATCAGGTGGAGTATCAAATGATAGCTCTGGCAAGGTTGCAACTAAGTAGTAGTAGTTCATGGTTTAAACAGTAGTCAGTAGTCAGAATTTAGGATTCAGTAGTTTTTTCCGTGTTTAAATCTTTTAGTTTTCTGTTTTTGCGGATTCTTTTACGATTTTGCCAAGTTCGGGGCGGAGTAGTTGACTTAATACATCGGCAATAGCTTCTGCGGTGAAGTCGTGCTCTACCTTTTCGTTAGTAACGGAAACCTTAAAGCCCGCAACGATACTGTCGTCAGACTTAAGTTCTATGCCGGACTTCATGTTGGCAGCTAGTTCAGCTAGAAATGTGGAAGTTAGCTCCTGTTGCTGTTCGTTGTTTAATAGTACATCAATAGAACCTTGATTCTCTTTAAAGTAGTTTTCGGCAATGGTGACTAACATAGCTTTAACGGTGTCGGTTGACATGCTATCTGCAACATCTTTCTTTACAATAGCGGCAAGAGTAGAGTTGAGCGTCTCACCAATAGAGAGGATAACATCACGCGCAGCCTGAGTTAGTGACTTTTCAGCACGCGTTTTAAATGCTTCGGCGTCCTTTTCAGCTTGTGCGATAAGTTTTTTAGCTGACTCTTCAGCAGCGGTAACGGTAGCTTTTGCTGTCTCGTTAGCTTTGCTGATAATTGCTTCTGCTTCAGTTTCAGACTTTGCGACAGCATCTTCTTGGATGCGAGTAAGCAGGCTTTGAAGTTCTTCTGACATAATATCTCCTGATAATTCAAAATGGAATAGTTGCTAATATGTAAAGTAATGAGCAAGCGTAACAGGGATATAGATTTTGTAAAATCAAAAAA
>DAOVUR010000061.1 GCA_030632465.1 bacterium
ACAGTAGACTGAATTGAACGATGAAGTCTGAACGATGAGCGATGAGCTTGAGCGCGGAGGACCCTGCTTGTCCCGCCATAGCCTTTTGGCGATGGCGGAAGCGGAGCCGAAGGCGAAGACGGATGCTGATTAAAGGACAGCTATGGAAAGCTGTTTTACTGTGAGTAGATCAGCACTCCGATGCTGATTAAGAACAGCTATGGAAAGCTGTTTTACTGTGCTTGTGTGAAAATCATAATCGTAATCGTGCTCGTAATCATAATCGTAATCCCTCCAGCCATGTGTGCGAGAGTTGTTTTTTACTTGGCTATTGGATGTTGAATGTTGGATGTTGGATATTGTGCGGTGGTTGGGCACGGCCCTTCGGCTACGCTCAGGGACCTCACGAGAGATAGCCCTACAGTTTGGATGTTTTTTGGAACGCTGTTGGATGCTGATAGAGTGAGTATCGTAATCGTGCTCGTAATCATAATCGTAATCCTTCCAGTCAATCTGTGCGAGTTCTTTTTTTATTTGGAAATTGGAAATTGGCTATTGGCTGTTGATTCCCTTTGTCCGGTCCTGATATAGGTTATCATGTCTCAATTTAGTAAGAAACATTGTGATTAATGTAAAGACAGAAAAATGAAAAAAAGCTATTGTATCTGCATGTTTCGGATAACGTCTGTTATTTTATAAATTAAAAATAAGGGGTTAGAAATGATGCAAAAGATGCTTATGCGGGTATCAGGTTTAGTGCTGTTGTTGGGTATGCTTGGTGTGGCAACGGCTAGTGAGGTCTCTTTTAGTGAGAAGGTGAAAGTGACCACAGATGGCGCTGGCGCAAAGATCACCTTTGCCGTCTCTGCGCCGACAGATGTTGAGATAACGGTATTAGATAAAGATAACTCTATAGTCAGACATTTAGCAGCGGGCGTATTAGATGATGTAAGAGTGCCGCCTGAGCCACTCAAAAAAGGATTAGCGCAAGAGTTGCTGTGGGACGGAAAAACAGATGCAGGTAAAGTTGCCACGGGTTCTCCTTTTGCTGTTCGCGTACGTCTTGGTCTTAGCGTAAAGCTTGATAAGTTTATAGCTGAACAGAAACATCATATTGCCCATGGATTTGGACTTGCAACTGATCAGCAGGGACATATCTATATATATAGCGCATCCACTGGTAATAAAGCTGCTGGAGGGACACCTTATATGCTTAAGTATACTCGCGAAGGTGAGTATGTTAAAACCGTTATGCCGCTACCTGCTGATCTAGATCCGGCAAGAGCAAGTTCTCTCGGCATGGTAAATGTAGCCGGTGATGAGAGTCTCTTTCCTAAGGGGCTTGCCGGCACTTGGCCTATTATGGGGTTTAAGCCTGGTTCACTTTGGCAACGTACTGACGCAGATGGCAACTTAACATTTTTTGACTGGAAGCATCTATATCGTCTTGCAAATGATGGCGGTCCTGTCGCCACCAATTTTTCCATGTCGGTATGGGATAAACAACCTTCGTATGGGCAGTGGCGTTACAAACTTAATCATACGCCTTATGTGGCTATGGATCCTACTGGTAAGATTGTCTATATGACTGGTCTTAGCGATAAGAAGGGTGATGCTGGAAATCCTGCTGGCCGAATTTATAAACTTGTTATAGCTGATGGTAAGCGGGTTAAATTTGCCGATGTTGAGGGTGGTAAGACGCTGACTGGTATGGATTTTGATGGTGATGGGAATCTATTAGTTTGTGCATCAGACAAAGTCGTGGCTATCAACCCTGCGGGTAAACAGGTGGGTGAATTCGCATGTCAAACCCCATCGATGATCGCTTGTGATAGAAAAAGTGGTGCTATATATGTGATGAGTACGGGGAAGAAGAGGGGAAACTGGCACAGGTCAAAAGTGCTTATTAAATTTAATAATTGGAAAGAAGGTAAAGAGATCTCTCGGTTAGATTTTGGTGATAAAGGGGCTGATGTCTTTATGGCTATTGATGACCAAGCGACAAAGCCTCTCATCTGGGTACTTATAAACCGTACCGGCGGGGCTAGTCCGTATAATTTAAAAGATCATGCTAAGCTCCTGCGTCTAGAAGATCAAGGTGATGCTTTTGTGGAAACAGCACACAATATCGATTATTTCCGTAAACCTTTTGGTACAATTACTCGCCTAGCGGTTCATCCGATAACGGATCAGGTGCTATGTAGAGGAGAGTATTCTCTAGCTGCTGCTTATGATGGTGGTACAGGCAATGCCGTTACGGTCCCTTTTAAGAACTGTCTTGATATGGGGGTTGGCTTGGATGGTAACTGGTACATTGTGCCGGGGGATGCCTGGATGGGTACGATATGTAAGTACGATTCTAATTTTAAACCAATTCTTACTCCTGCTGGCGCGGCAGGAGGAAAAAATGTTCCTAAAAATAAGGCTGGATTTGAGTTCGGACGTTATGGCGCTGGTTTTGGCGTTGCTGGTATCACAGCTGATGCCGATGGGAAAATCTATGCGCTTCAGCAGTGCAATGCGATGACGGTAGCTGGAGATATGTTAATAACTTTCGATCCTTCAGGCAAGCCGGGCGAATATGAGCGCATGAAGGATAGTCCGCTTACTGCCAAACATCACAAACATTTTAATGGCTGCCTGTTCGGGCCAATTAGCACTGTTGTTGGTGGTGTTGCTGTTGACTGGAAAGGGTTCGTCTATCTTGCGTTACGTACGCTACCTATGAAACATAAGCCGCCCCTTGGTTACGAGAAAGATGCTGGTTACTGGCATTGTACAGGAAGCATTGTTAAAATTGGTCCTAGTGGTGGCTCGCTTTTCGACTTAGGAGGCAAAGGGTCTCGACCGCCAAAGAAAGTTAGAGAAATACCAGCAGACATGAAGGGAATCAAGGTGGAGAATAGAAATCGCTACGGTTGTGGTCCGCAGTTTTGTGAAGGTGCATTAAAGATATATCCAGGTATAGGGGTTATGGGTGGTAGTTATGGTGGCGGATGCCGATGCCGTCAGCCTATGTTTGAGCTAGATGGATGGGGACGGTTGTTTATTCCTAACGCTACAACGTATTCGGTTCAAGTTGTTGATAATGAAGGCAATGAGATATTAAAGTTTGGGCATTATGGCAATGCTGATTCACGTGGTGACAGTGCAGATAGCCTTGTTTCTACACCAGCAATCCCACTTGGCTGGCCAGAGGCTGTAGGAGTTAGCGATAAGGCTGTATATGTTGCAGATGTACTTAATCGCCGCGTTGTCCGGCTTAAGAAAGTATATGCAGCAGAGAGCGTAAGTGTACTGAACGATGAATGATGAACGATGAGCGCGGAAGGATGCGCGATGTTTCCCTGCTTGTCTCGCCATAGCCTTTTGGCGACGGCGGAAGTGGATGCGTTATGTAAATCGGCATTCCAATGCTGATTAAGAACAGCTATGGAAAGCTGTTTTACAGTGCGTGTGTGGAAAATCCTAATCGTAATTCGTAATCGTAATCGTACTCGAAAGTTGGACTAGCCGATTACGATTATGAGTACGATTACGATGAAAATTACTGCGGAAGAGATGCGTTATGTAAATCGGCATTCCAATGCTGATTAAGAACAGCTATGGAAAGCTGTTTTACTGTGTGGGTTTTTCTCGAAAAGTGTAGTTTAATCTTACCGTAGATTATGTTGACAGCAGTGAGCTTGTGTGAAATGGTAGCGTAGGTATGAATAATATAGGAGAATGGATATGAGGGTATTATTAGTAGTTATGTTGATGGCTGTTTTACCACAAGTTGTATCGGCAAAGTATTTAGTGAAGAATAGTTTGAATGTGAAGAACGATGGTAAAGGAGCTGTTATTACTTTTACCCTGCAAGAGCCATCTGATGTGCAGGTTAGCATTAAAAAGAATGGCAAGATTGTTCGCCATCTAATTGCTGGACTTGTGGGTGAGTCTGAAAGTTCTGAGGGACTTCAGAAGGGGCTAAAACAACGTCTGTTGTGGGATGGATTAGATGATTTCAAAAAACCTGTTGCGTTAAGCGGTATTGAAGTTGAGGTAGGTGCAAAATTAAAAGCTGATTTCGATAAGATTGTCGGTTGGGATGGTAATCAGCTAACAACGGTTAGAGGTGTCTGTTTCGATTTAGATGGCGGTTTAGTCGCTATAGGCGGAGAGCAGTTGTTGGGGCATAGAAACTCTACTATTATAACTAGGTATAAAAAGACTGGTGAGTACCTCAATCAGATATTCCCTCCTCTAGGTGGCCTAGCGGCAGAGGATAGAGAAGGTATGCCATGTGTGAAACTTGCGACCGGTGAAGAGATTCCTGTTGTATACCACATGGAAACACGAGCCACGCTTCCTTCAGCTATTTTTGATTATAGAGTTAGTCCTATTCTCTCTAAAGATGGAAAAAGTATCTATGTTTTATCAGGAACAGCTAAAGGCCTTGGCGGTGGTATTAGTCACTTGGATGTGCATGAAGGGCGGCGCATCTTAAAGTTAAATGTTGATGGTTCAGTGCCTAAAGATTATCTAGGCCCTGTTGTCGCTGCTGAATTTGAAAATAAAATAGCAAGTGCGGGAGAAGGCTCTATTGCTCTTTCTGCCGACGGAAAATATATGTACGTGACAGGCTTGTATAGAAATAAGACTGCCAAAAGGTGGGAAAAGGAAAAGGTTCTACAGCAAGTTGTTTATAAGGTTTCTCTAGTAGGCCCTGCCGCAGAAGTAACTGTTTTCTGTGGTGTTCTCAAAGAGGGCGGCACGGATGATAAGCACCTTGATAATCCTCAGCATGTGGATGTTGATGCTAAAGGAAATGTCTACGTAACCGATCAAGGTAATGGCCGTGTGCAGGTGTTTAGCGATAAAGGGATATTTATAAAGTCTTTTGTTATGGAGGGCGTTAGCAGTTGCGGTGTACATAATCCTACAGGTGCAATATATTTGTTTTCGGCAAAAAACGGCAAAATCGTAAAATATAAAAACTTAGAAGCGAAGACTATGGCTTTTGAGTTTCCTGTAAAAACAAAGCCATGGAATAGGTATCAGATTGAAAAAGTGAATGCAATTGACGTTGATAAATATGGTCCAATAGCAAGATTATCCTTTCTTACTTTGAAGTGGAATGATTATCAATTGACACTTCTCGAAGATACTGGGGCTGGCTTTTCGGAGCTGAAAAACCCAATCAAAAAGAAGATAGTTTCTAAACACGCCTTAAGGTTTAATAGAAATGCCTGCGTTACGGATAAATGGATATTAGCTCAAGGGTACGATCACGGTGGTATGGCACCGAGCAATATTCCTGAAAAATATAATAAGGAAACTGGGGTACGTGAAGGAAAAGTCACCTTTGAAACTGAGAATAAGATCACTGTAGGTGTTGGAACTGAGTATATCACTGGCAAGGATGGCTTCGTTTATGTACAAGGTGGTGGGTATGGAAAGAATGCAGGAAAAGTCTTAAAGTATGATCAGGACTTTAAGCAAGCTAAGTTTGGCGATAAGAACTTCATCGACGGGTTATGGCATGGGCATGCCGGCGCATCTGGATTTTTTGTTGGCCGAAACGGACACGTCTACTCAATCGGCATGGAAACTTATCGTAATAAAAATGCTAAAGATAAAACCATGGGTATGCGTCTCCGTGAGTATGATGAAAAAGGTGAACCTGTATCCATGCATCGTGTTTTCGAAGATGGAAAAGTCTTTTTGTCAGGCGTGGTAGTAGACTCAAAGGGTAATATTTACATGGGTGCTATGCTGTCAAAAGAAGCATATGGAATCCCTGAATGGTTTAAAGGGCGCCTACCTAAAGATACATTACACCATTACCCAAGTAGAAATTATATGCACTATGGTAATATCGTAAAGTTTGGTACTGAAGGAGGAAGCCTTGAAAGTGATCCTGAAGGAGATTACTTTGGAGTTAAAATACATCAGCATCGAGGTAATGTTTCTATTAAAGGTGGCAAGGCTATAGGGAAAAGCCTTATGGTTCCTATGCGCGGTGGAAAAAATGGTCTGCACTGCTTTTGTGAAAGTAGTCGCTTTGATATTGATTCTTATGACAGGCTAGTTGTGCCAGATTTACATCAGTATGCTATTCGAATTCTAGATTCTGACGGACGGGATATCTTGAAAATTGGTTCTTATGGCAATATGGACAATAGAGGCCCTGAAAGTAGTCGTCCTGAACCAGCCGTAGCTTTCAACTGGCTTCTACGAACCGTTGTTGATGGGGATAAGATTTATGCCGCCGATGCAAATAACCGTAGAGTTGTGGTTGTTAAATTGTCATGTGAAGAATATATCACCGGTAAGCTCTAATAAACAATTGGAGTTCACCAAAGGCGTTGCCCTGAGCGAAGCCGAAGGGTGAACAACATCATAAAAAAAGTTAAGAATAAGGATAGTATGATTATGAATAATAAGATTATTGCTGGTGCTGTCATATTCGGCGTTTTAAATATCTCTTTTGGTATGGCGGCCACGGAGACCCAGTCTAAACCGTATAGACTTAAAGGGCTATATGATCATAAAGCTGAAATAGTTTGGGGGTCGGACTGTCGTGTGACTGATAATCAGGGATTAGCTTTTGATGGTGAGCATAAAAAGTCGGATGATGGCTCTCCGCATACTCGTATTTTGCGTGATGGGGTATGGACTGAGATTCATACAGAATTACGCAATGCTAATCCTTTGCAAAAACTTCATGACCGAACATGGGCATTGAGGTGCGGCGTTAAGGATGCTCGTGCTAGGGCGCGTTTTGTCTATTTTAAAGGGTTGCCAGCGGCAGAAGAGGCTACATTTATTAAGAAGGATATTGAACTTCGCCTTGCGAAAGCATTAAAAGAGCTGGATGCTATTAGTTCTGAATTGAGCAAGGCTGGCGCGGATAAATACCAGAAGGATCAAGCACTTTTCGCACAGAAATATCTTAAAACGGCGCGGCCTTTGATTTTATCCCTTGGTGACTCTATAGTAGCGGAAGAGATTAAGGGATTGCATCGTGCGCAGATATTGATTGCACTTGCATCGGAAGCGCTTGATGCTGAACCACCAGCACGTGTGCTTTCTCCTCTGGTCTGGGATAGTAAGGCTAAGCTCTATGTACTTTTTGGCGGTGATCATCTTGATTATATTACAAACGACACTTGGGTATTTGATCCTGCAAAGCAGAAGTGGTTTCAGCGTCATCCTGTGACTGCGCCTGCTCCACGTGCTAATCACAAGTTGACTGCAACTGGTGATGGAAAAGTTACATTAAGCTCTGGTTATCGTTACAGCTCTAGTACCGCCTATCTAAGTGGTCAATATCAAGATGTTAATGATGGTGAGTGGGTATATGATATTGAGAATAATAGTTGGACTGGTGCGGGTACGCAGCTACCGTCAGATACGAGAGAGTACCGTACGGGAGCGCTACATCCGGACTTCTTTCTACAGGGAGAAAAACCTAGTGCATCTGCTTGGGAGGCAACTCTTGAGGCAATGCCGGTTAATGAATGGATTTTGGCAAACCCACCATACCTGCCTCGTCTAAATCGCGACTGGGGGACAGTACGTTCTGATCCTAATCGTGATATGATACTGCGCTGGAGTGGCGGACATAGTGCTCATGGTGGTACAGATGTTCTGCATTACCATTTTGGGGTTAACAGATGGGAATTACCAATACCTGTCGAGTTCCCGCTTGACTGTTTATATAGTAACACAACATATCCAAACGGCTATAACCTGAATAGGCGGCCATGGATGACGGGGCATACGTATAATAACTATGCTTATGATCCACCTAGTAAAAAAATGATCCAAACTGGCCGACCAAGTAATTTTTATATATATGACCCAGAAATTGGTGACTGGATTGGGCGTGGTAAGAAACCTAAAGGAATGAGTTATTATAACTGCTTTTATACTCTTACTGTGACTGCGACACCGCAGGGTGCATTATGTTGGGGCAACAATAGGCAGGTTCATCTTTATGATCATGTGACTAATGCCTGGAGCCAGCTCAAGCTTACTGGCGATAAACTATCTGCAGCCTCAGTAGATAACTCAACAAGTTGCTACGATTCTAAGCGTGGTCGCGTACTGGTGATCAGTAAACCTTATGGCCATAAGAATAAGTTTGGTGGGCAGATTCATGCGATTGATCCGAAGACTGGCGTGGTAACAGCATTATCACCAAAGAATATGGCAGCGGCTTCGCAAATATCACGTATAGATCGCGGATGTTATGATGCTAAGAATGATATTTTTCTTTTAGGATCCGGACTTAGAGGGCATGAGGGAGTTTCTCCTACTGCTGCTTATGATTGTGCGAATAACTGTTGGGTTTCACTTGATATCAAATATAAGACAAAAAAACGCGGACCAAGGACTGTACGTCTATATCCTGCAGGAGTATCGTCAGGTATTATATATGACCCTAAACGGAAGCTTATTTGGGGAACTGATGCACATAGTCAGGTGTATATACTTAGACTTGATGCTAAGAAAGCTGGCATGACGGAGTTGAAGGGGTTAGAGTTGAAGAGTACAGAGTGATTTTAGATAATGATGCTACTCGGGGCAAGTCCCGAAGGTATCTGTTTATTGTAGGGCTGGAACGGTTGAGCTTGCGAAACCTTCCCGCCGGGCTTGGCTGGAAGGCATCGTGCCTCAGCCGTTCCAGCCCTACAGTTGGTGACATAGCAAGCTGCGGGGGTATTAAACCATAGGCTTCGCAATAAATTGTATTTGAGGAGAGTTAAATGATGAAGGCGTTGGTTAAGGATGTTGCTGCAGAAGGGCTAGTCTTAAAGGATATGCCTATGCCGGAGATGGGCGTAAATGATGTTCTAATAAAAATTAAACGTACTGCTATTTGCGGTACAGATGTTCATATTTATAATTGGGACGAATGGGCGCAGCAGACTATACCTGTTCCATTAATTATAGGGCATGAATTTGTTGGAACAGTCGAAGCTTATGGCGATAATGTTCATGATATGGTTATTGGTGATCTGGTTAGTGGAGAGGGGCATATAGTCTGTGGTCGCTGTCGTAACTGTTTGGCTGGGCGCCGACATCTTTGTAACTCAACTAGTGGGGTAGGGATTAATAGAAATGGTGCCTATGCCGAGTATCTCTCTATTCCAGTCACGAATGTTTGGCATTGTAATGAAAATATACCTCTAGATGTGCTTTCTTGCTTTGATCCTCTTGGTAATGCAACTCATACAGCATTATCATTTGATCTATTAGGCGAAGATGTTTTGATAACAGGTGCGGGACCTATCGGT
>DAOVUR010000029.1 GCA_030632465.1 bacterium
AACAGCAGCAACTCCCATACTGGATGAGTCTGATATTGAGAAGTCGTCGGTGGTCAAGGTTGTGACAGCTCAGGATGGGCGTGCTTTGTATTTTTCTCGATCGGTGATTCCTTGTATCCGTGATAACGATGGGATTTCTGGTAGAGAGCTTTATAGACGCCATTTGGGTGTTTATGTATATCGCCGTGAGTTTTTGGAGCGGCTAGTTGATACTGCGCCATGTGCATTGGAGAATGCGGAGAAGCTTGAGCAGTTGCGTGCATTATATATTGGTGCTAATATGATTGTGGTTGATACGGATGATGTTGGTATAGGTGTTGATACACCAGAAGATGTTGTGTTGGTTGAAAAGATAATATCGGCGCGTGGATAGATTTTGTAGAGTGTTTTAAGGTTGAATATATAGATTTAGATAGGTGGAATTTATGAAGGTTGTAAATGTTGCAGGAGTGAAGTTTGGTAAACGTAAGTCTTTGGCGTTGATTGCTGGGCCTTGCGTGATAGAAAGCCGTAAGGGTTGTGTTGATCTTGCTGGGCGTTTGGTGCGTTTGGCGAAAGAGGAAGATATCCCTTTTGTTTTTAAGGCGTCGTATGACAAGGCTAATCGTTCTTCTCATAAGTCATTTCGTGGTCCTGGTATAGATGAAGGCTTGGATATTCTAGCAGAGATTAAGGAGCGGTATGGCGTGCCGGTTTTGACTGACGTGCATAGTGTTGCTGAGGTTGGTGCGGTGGCAAAAGTGGTAGATATCTTGCAGATTCCAGCATTTTTATGCAGGCAGACGGATTTAATTGTGGCCGCGGCTGAGAGTGGTAAGGTTGTTAATATCAAGAAGGGTCAGTTTATGGCGCCTGAAGATATGATCAATGTGATTGCGAAAGCTGAGTCTACAGGGACAAAGAAAATCATCCTTACAGAGCGTGGTGCAAGTTTTGGTTATAATAATCTAGTTGCAGATATGAGAAGTCTGCTTATACTACGGGAGATGGGATATCCAGTTGTATTTGATGCTACGCATAGTGTGCAGCGACCTGGAGGTGCAGGAAGTAGCTCCTCTGGAGATTCTAAATGGGCGCCAGCATTGGCTAGGGCAGCGGTGGCTGTTGGTTGTGATGGCGTATTTATTGAAACACATGTAAAGCCAGAAGAGGCGTTGTCTGATAAGGATAACACTTTGAAGTTTTCTTCGTTGAGAAAGATTTGGAGAGAGTTGAAGGAGATTAATAAAATTGTTAGCTAATAAAAGTTTATTTATTACGGGGTTAGGATTGATTGTTATGTCAATTCTGACTCATCTGCTTATAGCAGAAGAGATGGCTACGCCGGTTAAGAATCTGCGTCTGCCGATGGAGTATTATGAGGGTGGTGCAGTGAAGACTCAGTTAAAGGCTGGCTTTGCATTGGTGCCGCCGAAAGGGATTATCATTGCTTCTAATGTTGTGATGGAGATGTTTTTTGAAGATGGCTCTACTAATGTAGTTATGACGGCAGAGAGTTGTCGGTATGATCGTGCTAAAGAGATGGCAAGTTCTGCTGGTAAAGTAAAGATCGTGCGTGATGATGTTATTCTTACAGGAAAAGGGTTTGAGTGGTTTTCGGATAGGGAGCGGGTAAAGATATTGTCGGAGGCCAAGATTGTTCTGCGTCGTAAGGCTGGCAAGTCTAAGGGAAGTTTGCTAAATAAATTTACAGGGGGTAAGGAGAAGAAATGAAGAAATATTTAAATCTAACATTGGTGCTATTTTTTGTTCTGTCTGGGGTTGTATTGGTTACAGCTGAGCCTTCTGTGGGTAACGTTACCAAGACGATAATTACTTCGGACCAGATGTCTTATGACTATAAGCGTTCAATTGCTATCTTTCAGGATAATGTTGTTGTGGTTGATCCGCAGGTTAGGCTGGAGGCTGATGCGTTGACGGTTCTTTTTGGTAGCACGAATGAAGTGAAGTCGGTGACGGCTATTGGTAGCGTTCGTATTAAGAGTGGTGACAAGTCTGCAACTTGTAATAAGGCTATCTATATCATACGAACCGGTGAGATACTACTTACGGGTAATGCGAAGTTGATGCGTAATAGTGATGCTCTTGAGGGTAAGCAGATTACATTTTGGGTTAATGAGGAGAGGGTTGTTTGCAAGCCTGGCAAGCTGACGATACATCCTTCTCGTGGTGGTGACTCTGGTGGTACTGATATTTTTGATTTAGGCAGTGGTAATAAATAGTTGAAAGATTTATAAAATGAGTGATGTGGCTGGTAGCTTGCTTAAAGTTGATGGGATCTCTAAATCGTATAAGGGGCGCAATGTTGTTAATGGCGTTTCTATTGAGGTAGATAAGGGTGAGATTGTTGGGTTGTTGGGCCCTAATGGTGCTGGCAAGACGACCTCTTTTTATATGGTGGTTGGTCTGATTCGTTCTGATTCTGGTACGATTATGTTTAACAACAAGAACATTGCAAATATGCCGGTCTATCAACGTGCACGACTCGGGATCGGGTATTTATCGCAGGAACCGTCGGTTTTTAGAAAATTGACTGTTGAAGATAATGTTATGTCTATTCTTGAGACGTTGCATATTTCTGCATCTGAGCGACGCACCCGTTTGACTACCTTGTTAAAGGATTTGGGGTTGGAAAAGTTAGCTAAGCAGCGTGCTTATACCTTGAGTGGTGGTGAACGTAGGCGTTTGGAGATTTCGAGAGCATTAGTGACGCGTCCTTCTATTTTGATGCTTGATGAGCCTTTTAGTGGTGTGGATCCGCTTGCTGTTGGTGATATTCAGGATATTATTTTAGGGTTACGTGATCGTGGTCTTGGTATTTTCATTACGGATCACAATGTTCGCGAGACTTTGTCTGTAGTTGATAGAGCGTATTTGATGTTCGAAGGAAAGATTATTCGTGAAGGAGAGAGTTCATTTCTGGTTAACGACCATATGAGCCGCGAGCTGTATCTTGGACATAGCTTTAAAATGTAACTATTGTTATTTACTAGCAAGAATTATTGTTTGGACTTTGGTTATAAAATTTGCGACTATAATTAATAGAATACAATTTGATTAGTTTATAATTAGATATAAAACTGAATATAAGGAGGGATTAAAATGTCAATTGAAGTAACGGTAAGGCATGATGATATAGTAAAAAGCACTCAGGAATATGTGAAAGCTAGAGCTGAAGAGATTATGGCTGAGTTTACGAGAGTGGAGCATGTGCATGTGACTTTGAATAAAGAGCATCGTCAGTTTATTGTGCATCTCTTTGCGCAGGCCAAGAATCATATTCGGGTTGAAGCTGATGCTGAGGATGATAATATTAATACGGCAATTGAGGGTGCGATTGATAAGTTATCTAGGCAGTTAAGGAAATTGCGCGATAAAGTTCAGGATCATAAAGTTGTTATGAAGCATGTTGAGAGTCATCGTGGTGAGGAAGTGGAGACGGAGGCATGATCAAGCAGGCGGTAAAAAAGCAACTGATAACAGTTGGTGATTTTATTGAAGCTAGTAGTGATACCATGCCTATGACTTTGGTGGCTGGTAAGTCGGGGTTGAAGCGTAGAATTAATGAGCCAGCAATTAATCGTCCTGGCTTGGCTTTAACTGGTTTCTATAAATATTTTGCTCATAAAAGAATTCAGGTTCTTGGGCTTGCTGAGATATCTTATTTGTCATCGTTGAGTAAGGCAAAAAGAGGTAAGTGTCTTCGTGAATTCTTTGGTGCAAAACTTCCGTGTGTGGTTGTCACAAGAGGTAAGACTATATTGCCAGCAATGATTGAGTTGGCTGATGAGTTTCGTGTTCCGCTATTGAAAACAACAGCTGTCACAAAGGATTTTGTTAATGCTACAACAATAATCATGGAGAATCTTAGTGCGCCTCGTTCTCAGATCCAGGGTACGATGATGGAGATCATGGGAATTGGTGTTTTAATTGATGGGGCTCCAGGGATTGGTAAAAGTGATACTGCTTTAGCTCTTATACGAAAAGGTAACGCGCTGGTTTCTGATGATGTGACATCTATGCGAGTTGATAGTGCTGGATCTATTATTGCCTCACCAGTTAATATTACTCGTTATCATATGGAGATTAGGGGATTGGGGATTATACATGTTCCAAGTCTCTTCGGCGTCTCATCAGTGCGTAACGAGAAGAAGCTGGATGCGGTGATTACGCTTTGTAGCGAGAGTCAAAGAGCAAAAGAGTTTAGGGGTGGCGATAAGTTGCCGGCAGTGGAAATTCTTGGTGTAGAGGTTCCGCATATAGTTATTGCTGTTATTCCTGGCAGGGACATTGCCAATATCGTTGAGGCGGCTACACTTGACCTGAAGTTGAAAAAGCTAGGGCATGATGCTGAGAAAGAGCTGGATGAGCGTCTTGTAAGTATAATGACTGGCGGCCAAGCTGTTACGGATTAATTAGTGGTGAAATTGTGATTGAGCGTAAATTAAAGATAGTAAATAAACTGGGGATTCATGCCCGTCCGGCATCGATGATTGTTAGAACTGCGTCAAAATTTGATGCTGATATTTATATCGATAAGGATGGTGTGAAGGTTTCTGCTAAGAGTATTATGGGATTAATGACGTTGGCCGCTTCATTTGGTACAGTATTAACATTATCGGTTGATGGCGATGATGCTGATATGGTTCTTGATACGTTTCAAGAGCTTTTTGCGTCTAAGTTTGAGGAAGAATAGACTGGTTGAATTTCAGTGAATGCTAAAACAAAGAGAAATATAACCTTACGAGGTATGGGGGTTTCGCCGGGGGTTGTTATTGGCCCTGCGTATCTACTTATGCCGGAGTCTGTATGTGTTGTTCGTCATAAGATTTCCAAAGATGCTGTTTATGGTGATATTGAGCGTTTCGAGGATGCGTTAATAGAAACTAGGCAGCAGATAAAGGAACTCCAGAGCAATCTCGAGCAGAACGCAACTGTCCAGGAGGCGAGTATTCTTGATGCGCATCTTATGGCGCTTGATGACCATGTGTTTGTTGGTAATGTCATAAAGAAGATAGAAGCTCAGACTAATGTTGAAGCAGCTGTTAGTGAAGTTCTGGAAAGTTACGCAAAAATCTTATCATCAGTAGATGATGAATATCTGAGTGAGCGTTCTGCGGATGTTCGTGATGTTGCAAGACGTATGATTAATAATCTCACAAAAGCAACTGATGCTTCGGTATTGGATCTTCGTCACAAGCATGTTGTTATCGCTAGGGATCTTTCGCCTAGTGAGACTGCTGGTATGCGTAAAGATATGGTGATTGGGTTTGCTACGGAGGTTGGCAGTCCTACTTCTCATTCGGCAGTTATGGCGCGTGCATTGGAGATTCCTGCTGTTGTTTGTCTGCATGATGTGAGTAAGATTGTTGAGCCGGGTGATGAGGTTCTTATTGATGGTAATAAGGGTTTCTTTATCATTAATCCAACGCCTGAGCAGATGGAAAAGTATGGGCGTGTAGAGAAGGCTCGTAAGACGATAGAACGAGGTTTGGTTACTCTGCAGCATAAACCAGCGGAGACAACCGACGGATATAGGATCACGTTGTCGGCTAATACTGAGGGGTTGCAAGAGGTTGATGCCGTCTTGCGGCATGGTGCTGAAGGTGTTGGGCTTTTTAGATCGGAATATCTATATCTCGCGGCTAAAGGTTGTATAGATGAGGAGTCGCAGACTGCAGTTTATACACAGGTTGCCGAACGATTATCACCTGCGCCGGTGATTATTCGTACTATGGATATTGGCGGAGATAAAATGTTGGATGGCCCGCATTTCGAACGTGAGAGTAATCCTTTTCTTGGTTGTCGTTCTATTCGTTTGTCGTTACTTTATCCTAAACCATTTAAGATTCAGTTGCGTTCTATTTTACGCGCCAGTGTTCATGGGAATGTTAAGTTGATGTATCCCA
This sequence comes from bacterium, assembly GCA_030632465.1. Classification (GTDB taxonomy): domain Bacteria; phylum Verrucomicrobiota; class Kiritimatiellia; order UBA8416; family CAMZLY01; genus CAMZLY01. The sequence goes on from DAOVUR010000029.1 coordinate 5,910, forward strand.
TGATCAGTAATATTAATGAGATTATTCAAGCCAATGAAATTTTAGAAGAGGCTAAGAGAGAGCTTGCTGCTGAAAAGGTTCCATTTAAGAAGGATATTGAGGTCGGGATTATGGTTGAGATTCCTGCGGCTGTTATGACGGCAGATGTTTTGGCGCAACATGTAGACTTTTTCAGTATCGGAACTAACGATCTTATTCAGTATACACTTGCGGTTGATAGGGTTAATGAGCGTGTGGCATATCTTTATGAGCCTACGCATCCTGCTGTCTTAAAGCTTATTAAGCAGACTGTAGATGCTGGGCATAAGCATGGTATTTGGGTTGGGTTATGTGGCGAGATGGCTGCTGATCCTATGTTGGTTTCGTTATTGCTTGGCCTCGGCATTGATGAGTTAAGTGTGTCACCAGCAGCAGTGCCGATGATTAAGGATTCTATTCGTAGTGTTAGTTTTGTACAGGCGAAGGAGCTTGCCGAAAAATCTCTTAAATGCCAAACAGGCGATGAGGTGCTTGGTCTCTGTCGTAAGTTGACTAATAAGGTTGCGCCAGAGCTTATGGAAATAATGTAGCGTCGCTACGCTCGCTAGGCTCTCTCGGAGACGTTGCACTACGACATTTTATACCTTATTGCGAAGCCGAGGGTTTAATGTCCAGCAGCTTGCTGCGTCATGAATTGTAGGGCTGGAACGGCTGAGGTACGATGCCTTCCAGCCAGGCCCGGCGGGAAGGTTTCGCAAGCTCAACCGTTCCAGCCCTACAGTAAATAGACACCTTCGGGGCTTGCCCTGAGGAGCATCATTAATCATTATTATCTCCCCTTTTTCCTTTTCCTTGCGTATCTGATTTTGCTACGATGAGAGCATATGAGAATAATATCTTTTAATTTTAGGTTCCGGTTCGTCTGTATGGTGGCATTTATGTTGCTCTGCTTTGGTGTATTGAATAGTTTTGCATCAAAGGTTGTGCTTAGAATCAGGAGTGGTAATCCTATTGAACAAGCGCAAAAAGTGAGAATTAAAACCAAGCTTCCTGATCGTGTGAGCACCAATGATATTATCGATCTTGGTGGGTTAAGTTTAGGGTATGATGTTAAGAATGATGCGCTTTATGTTTATAATGAGATTGAACTTGGGCCTAAAGAGATCAAGATTTATGATGTTGAGCTGAATGACATCTGGGTTGTTCCTGAAGATGAGCTTCGTGGTATGGGTGCGCGTGCTGGAGCATTGGTGGGATTGTTGCAAGATACAGACTACTATGATACGGCAAGTATGTTGCAGGCGGATATTAGTCGAAGTATAGATGTTATTATAGATGATCAGGCTGAGAATGCTATTAGCGCTGGGGTGACACCTGTTCAGCATATTCGTGCATATGAGACTAATTTGCGTCTTTTAAAGCAGCTTAAGAAAGATGTTGGGCTGGTTGAAAATTTTGTCTTGGCGTCAGGTCAAGACCCAGGGAGTTTAACTGGTACTGCGCAGGATACGCCAGAACCGCGTAAAGTGCGTATGCGTTCAGAGGATTACAAAGAGATCGTCTTTCAGATAAGCGTGAAGAATAGCTCGCCAAATGAGGTGAGGGTTGTGGATATAAAGCGTGATCTGCCAAGTGAGCTTAATGCAGATGATGTTCTTGATGCAGGAACTCTAGAGGTGGGACGAGATAGTAAGCGCGACATCACCTATGTCTTTAAGAAAAATGTTAAGTTAGCGCCTAATCAGACTATCAATTATGACGTTAAAATTAGAGACAAATGGAATATTAATGAGCCTAGAGTTAAGTCTTTACGGTTGCGAATTGATGAGGTTATTGTTCAGATAGGCGTTAAGGAGCAGTATAAGTCGGTTACAGATAATTTAGATGCGTTGTTGAAAAGGATTAACGCAATAAGAAATGAAACTGGTCCGGAAGAGCTTGGTGGTGAGTATGTTTCTTTTTATCGTGATCAGGCGAAGCGCCTTGATTTACTAGAACAGGAAGTGTATCGAGTTGAGGCGGCCTTACGTCCAGTAGATAAAAAGGCGAAACTGGGTTCACCGATACAGCCACCAAGCTTAAAAACTACCTGGATGATTATCTATAGTATTTTAGGATTTCTAGGTGTCATTAGTATCATATTTTTCCTTAGATGGATGGGAAAATCTAAGGCGGAGAAGATGGACATTTAAGTGCGGGATAGTTAGAGGCTGACAGGAGTTTGGTAAGTAGGGCGGGGTTTGATAAGAATTTATTGGGACAAATATGCGACCGAAAATAAAGCTACTTAAATTTAAAGAGTATGGCAAGATTGCAGAGATTAAACAGGATATAGTTAGTGTGACTGGTATGTCTAACTGTATGAATGGGCAGATGGTTCAACTTGGTGAGTCGACTCTCGGTTTTATTGTTGGTTTTGATCAGGAGTATGTGTTGGTGTTGAAGGCCAATGTTGGTGGCGCGATAAAGCCTGGCGATCCAGTTATATCGACTATTGATGACTTTAGGGTGCCAGTTGGTGATGCTTTTATTGGAAGAACGGTAAATGCTTTAGGTGTTCCGACGGATGGTCTGGGCGTGATTCGTGAATCTGAGATGTCGCCAATTTTTAATAAAGCCAGAACGGTGTTGGAGCGGGTGCCACTAGATGAGGTTTTACAGACGGGTACACAGATTGTGGATATGTTGAAACCTGTGGGTAAAGGGCAGCGTATGCTTATTCTTGGTGACCGCATGACTGGTAAGACGACTATTGCTATGGATGCTATTCTTAGCCAGAAGGGGAAGAATGTAATTTGCATTTACTGCTGTATTGGTAAGTCTGAGGGGTCGCTTAAAAAGGTGACAGACTTATATGATGAGAATGGTGTGTGGGAATATGGATTGGTTTTAGCGTCAACGGCATCTGATCCAATTGGGCAGCAATATTTGGCACCTTATGTTGCTTGTAGTATTGGCGAGTATTTTATGCAGCAAGAGGGTAAGGATGTCCTGATTGTCTTTGATGATTTGACTAAGCATGCTTGGGCATATCGCCAGATATCGTTATTGTTGGAACGCGCGCCTGGACGTGATGCTTATCCTGGAGATATTTTTTATATTCATTCGCAGTTGGTTGAGCGTGCTGGAAAGTTGAAGCCTGAGTTTGGTGGTGGTTCGATGACGCAGTTGCCGATTGTAGAGACGTTGCAGAGTGATGTTGCTGGTTATATTCCGTCTAACATTGTTTCTATGACGGATGGTCAGATTTTTATGAGTTCGGCGCTCTTCTCGGAGGGCTTTAAGCCGGCTATTGATATGGGGCTTTCTGTTTCTCGTATTGGTAGCAAGGTGCAGTGGTCGGCAATGAAAGCCATGACGGGTATGTTGCAGTTGGATTTTGTTAGATATAAGGAGTTAGAGAAGCTGACGAGGTTGCGTGCTGGGGTATCGGGTGATGTACAGCGGCGTTTGGAGCAAGGGCGTGTATTAGAAGAGGTTTTGAAGCAGGAGCAGAATCGACCTATGGAGCTAGAGGAACAGATTATCCGGTTGTATGCTTTGAGAAATGGTCTTTTTGAGAATGTTGATCCGGTAAATGTGCGCGATATACTAGGTAAATTTATATCACAAGTGATGCGTGATGCGGCAGGTATCGTGGAGGAATTAATTAAGCAGACCAGGCTGACGGATGAAATTAAGGAGGGGTTGGATGAACAACTCAGGCGCTTCTCACATACCATTGTTTAGGATTAGAATCCAAGAGAAGGGGCATATCAAGGATGTTCGCGATATTATTGCGCGCGTTGATGGTATGGCTACCTGTCTGAATGGACAGATCGTGAAGATGGGTGATGGCATTAGGGGGATTGTCATGGGGTATGATGCCGACAGTGTGCTTGTGCTTGTGATGGGGGATGTGGGAAAGTTGCGCATTGGTAAAGATGTTGTTGGTATCAGTGAGCCTTTTACTATTCCTGTTGGGGATAATTTTATCGGTAGAATGGTTGATACGCAGGGTGAGCCTTGTGATCAGGGTGATAAGATCGAGGCAGCAGCGGATATGCCTGTATTTAGAATATCTCCACCTTTAATGTATCGTGCTACAGTTGATGAATTTATGCCGGTTGGTACGAAGATGATTGATGCGGTTATTCCGATAGCTAAAGGTCAGCGTCAATTGATTCTGGGTGATCGTTTGACGGGGAAAACGGTTATCGGCTTAGATGCTATTTTGAATCAGCGTGACCGTGATGTTGTCTGTATTTATTGTTGTGTGGGTAAGTCGGTTTCCTCGCTGGAGAAGGCTGTCTCTATTTTGAAAGAGCATAATGCACTTGAGTACACGATAGTTATGGTGGCTACTGATAATGCGCCGGTAGGTGAACAGTATATTATGCCGTATGCTGCTGCTACTATGGGTGAGTATTTCACTGCTCGTGGTCGTGATGTGTTGGTGATTTTTGATGACCTGACAAAGCATGCTTGGGCGTATCGTGAGTTGTCGCTTTTGTTGGAGCGGCCACCTGGTCGAGAAGCCTATCCTGGTGATATTTTTTATGTGCAGACGCAGTTGATGGAGAGAGCCGGACGGTTTAGCTATGAGGTTGGTGGCGGTAGTATGACTTTTCTGGGAATTGCGGAGACGTTACAGGGCGATATGACGGGATATATTCCTTCTAATCTTGCTTCGATGTGTGATGGTCAGATTGTGTTGAGTACAACTGTATTTACTGAGGGGTTGCGGCCGGCTATTGATTTTGGGTTGTCTCTTTCTATTATTGGTGGGCGCGTACAGCCACCAGCTCTTAAAGAGTTAGGGAGTCATTTACGAGCGGACTATGCTAGGTATGTAGAGGTTCAGCGACTTGTTAAGTTACAGAGCGTGGTTGCTGCTGATGCACAGGCGATATTGGATAAAGGTCAAGTGATGATGACTTTGCTTCAGCAGGAACAGCATAATCCAACAGGGGTTGCGGAATCTATTATTATGCTTTACACTTTACGTGAAGGATTTGTGCAGGGACTTGACGCATCTATTCAGCGCGCTTTTAGAGATGAAATATGCGATTATATCATGATGCATGATAATACATTGATAGAAGAGCTTGAGGTTAGGCTGGAGTTGACGCCGCAGATTGTTAAGAGGGTTGATAAGGTTATTAAGAGTTATTTGAGTGATAAGGTGCCGGCAGTAAGTGTTGATCAGTAATATATTGGGTTAGAGATATGAAGGTGGTAGTTTTAAATCCTAGAGAAGAGATATTTGCAGGAGAGGCGAAGAGTGTATTTTTGCCTGGGGATATGTCTGAATTTGAGATACTGGATCATCATGCACCTATTATTAGTTTACTTAAGGGCGGTAATATTGTTATTGATTGGGAGCGCAAGATTCCTATCACTAGAGGGATTGTGAAATTTGATCGTGATGAGTGTATGATTTTACTTGAGGAATAGTTTCTATTTTAAGGCCATGTCTAGGGCGTGGTAAATTTGATTGGTAGGTGATTTTTGGATAATTTAATAATATTTCTTGTGATGTTTGTAACAATTATAGGGCCATCGGGTGTAATTGCTGCAATAGGATATGCTAGTATTAAGGCTTTGGGGCGTAATCCTTCGGCAGCCGGCAAAATTTTACAGGCAATGATTGTGGCGCTAGTTTTTGCAGAAGCGATAGCAGTAATTGCGTTGTTGATACTGTTTCAACTTTTTGGGCGAGGGTAGAGGTAAATGCCGAACGGTGAGTTTGGTGCGGAAAATATTTTGATAGAGTTAAAAAAACGAATTATTAAATAACAAGAAAGAGAGATAGCTATGCAGGAGACATTAAGTATTGTTATTCCAATTGCTGTAGTACATATCGTTGTTTTGGCGGTGTTGGTTTTGGTTGTGCGGCAGTTGTTATTGGGTGATACCAAAAAAGCTGTAGGAAGAATCCACGAGGTAGAGACTGAGGTGCGTAAGAAGGAAGAGTCTATTCGTCGTGAGATTGATGAGCATGAGAAAGCATTTGATAAGCAGAAAGCTACGGCGGAGGCTGAGCTGATGCGACATAAGAATGAATCGGAAAAGGAAGTTGCTGATCTTAAGGAAACGATGCTTGCTGATGCCAAGAAAGAGAGTGCTTTAATTATTGAGATGGCACATAAGAATGAAGAGAAGTTTAGGGCTCAGCTGACCCAAGAAGTTGAGGAGAAGGCTGTTCATTACGGTGCAGAGATCTTTCATCTAGTATTTAGTGAATGTATGGGAAAAGAGTTACATAGGCAGTTTATGAAGGAGCTACTGGATGCGCTGTCGGAAATCGATGGTGCTAATATTACAATTGATAGTGATACATCAGAGTTTATTGCTAGTTATCATATTGATGATGATCAGAAAGGACAGTTTGAGGCAATACTTAAAGATAAGTTTGGTCTTGATGTTACGGTTGATGAAACCATTGATAATGATCTTCTTGCTGGCATGGTCTTTAAACTTGGCAGCTTGGAAATAGATGCTAGCTTGCGCAACCGTTATATTGAGGCAACGGAAGAAGTGAAGAAGATGGCGCATCAGGCTACGGTTTAATGAAAAGGTAAGATGTTGGGATGAGCCCTTCGGCTCCGCTCAGGGACCATTAGGTTTAGAAAAATAGTAAGGTGCAACGATGGATTTAAAACAGTTGAGAGAGGAGCTGACGTTTAACCATGATATGGTTGATTTGGTTGATACGTTAAAAAATATAGCTGCTGCTCAATTCCATGTGATGTTGAAGGAAAAAGTTCGTTTTGACAGGTTTATGGATTCATTTGCAGAGTTTTTCCGAGTTGTTAATATGCATAATGTTGTTAACCCATTGATTACACCGGCATCAGACATTAAGGGGATACTTATTGTTACGTCAGACTCAGGTTTTATGGGTGGCCTGAATCAGCTTGTTATACGTGCCGCATTTGAGGCGTTGGGTGATCATCCCAAGGAAAAGACTGTATTTATACTTGCTGGAGAAAAAGGTAAAGGTGCAATGGATGGTCGTGGTTGTGAGTATAAGTTTTTTGATGGTGTCAATCAGGAGACTATTTATGAACAGGCTACAGAGATAAAAGATTATATTGTTGAGGAGATATTGGCAGGTCGTATTGGGTCTTTTATGGTCGCACATCCGGTGGCGCTTTCGTTTTCGTCACAGACAGTAAGGATTACCGATATTCTGCCGTGCGGATATCTTTTTAAGGGTGATGATGAGAGTAAGGATGAGGTTTCTGTTCGCACGAAGGGGCAGAAGTTTTTGGCAGAAATGCGTAAGGTGATTATTGAATCGTCATTTTCTGATATTGCAGAGTACTTATCAGGAGTTTGGACGACCTCTAAGTTGTATGAGATTTTTGAGGATAGTAAGATGGCGGAGTTTTCTGCGCGCGCTATGC
>DAOVUR010000216.1 GCA_030632465.1 bacterium
AAGAAAAATACGGTATTAATACAAATAAGATTTATGCTGTTGGTGGCTCAATGGGGGCGTGGGGCTGTATGACATTTGCGTTACGTCATCCGGAAATCTTTTCTGCAGTTTATCCGAATCGACCTCGCGCTATACAGACAGGACGCCAAGGCATTGTTAGAGTGAACAAAAATAAATTGGTAAATATGCCGGACGGTAAGACTGATTTCTATGAGCGCATGAATATGATTAAGTTTGTATCAGGGCATCCTGAAGATCTACCTTTTGTTGGCTGGTGCTGTGGGCGTAAAGATGGGTTTGCTACATGGCCTGAGCAGGTTGATATGGTTAAGGCTATGACGAAGATGAAGCATGGCTTTGCTTTTGCCTGGAATAATGGGAATCACAGTGGCGGAAGTAAGGCTATGAGAACTATTACAAAACATTATCCAGCAGACATGTTTGCTCGCAATGAGAGTTATCCTGCATTTGGAAATAGCTCTATTGATCAGAACTTGGGTAGTGGTGATCCTGAAGATGGTGATTTAGAAGGTGGTATAAATCTTGGCTTTAAATGGTCTGATATTGTTGATCAAAAGGATAAATGGTCAGTGACTCTAAGTAATGAGCTTTGTGTTGATGCCATGACTGTTGATATAACACCGCGTCGTTGTCAGGAATTTAAGCCTCAACCAGGCGCAAAATTCAAGTGGTCAACTAGCAATGGCGATAAAGGTTCGGCAACGGCTGATGTTAATGGAATAGTTACAATTAGTAAGGTTAAGCTTACGGCTGGCGGTAAGACGGTGCTCGAAATAACTAAATAGAGTTAGTTGTCCGTTTTCAAGCTGTTATTGTCATCATTTAATATTTTCTGGCTGACTTGGAACTTATTAAAGCTATCGGTCAGTTCGTGAAAGAAATCATTTTTACGGAAAACAATCTTGCGTGGTTTTATTTTGTTTTCGGACATATCATCAAAATATTTATGTAGTTGATATATGGGGCCGCCAATTCTGTGTGAGAGTATAATGCCTGACATGAGCATGACAAATACAGATAGAAAGATAAATACTCCCATCTGAATTAAGGTGGTTGATCCTTGTTGGCTCATAATAATAATAGCATCAGTGCTATTTTCTGGAGATAGAGGCAGTTTCATGATCTGGCTGGATATGGCCGATAGTAGTCGTTGACTGATAAAAAAGTTTGTAATCACAAAAAGCAGTGTTAAAAATAGAAATGTTATCATGATTCGTGATTGCACTGCTGGGTTGCTAAACACTTCTTTTCTTTTGTAATGGTGTTTAGTGGTTTTCATTTGGTACTCCTGTTCTGTTTATTCTGTTTTATATTATTCTGAAACTATGTAGATATAGCCATTTTTATGGCGTCTAAACCGTCCGCTCGCGATGTTTCCATCATCAATCTTAGCATCAATCTCTTTCATCTGTAGTGTAGTTCTGTTTGGACCGTTAATTACAAGTCCTGCGTATACACCGTAAGCTGCATCTGCACTGTTATTATCATTATCCCAGTCCCAGTACCCGCCGATAGGGGTTTCTTTGCTCCATGGGATATTATATGACATATATTCAGATAGATTTTCTGGTTCAGTAGCAATAGCTGTTTCTGGTGGATATACACCTTCGGTAACTGTGAAGCTATTTAAGACGTCTAGAAGTATCTTTTGTTGATCTATAAACTTTATGTTCTCGGTATGTAAGCGATGCTTCATGAAGGCTGGAATTAAGAGCACGATTAAGAGCCCAATCGCAAGGACGACAAGCGTTACCTCAAGCAGGGTAAACCCTGTTGAATGATCTGTATGGCAAGATTTCAGTTTATTCTTCATAAATACCTATTTCTGTAGTAGATTATTGTAAATATTATGACAGAACGCAAGTGAGTATATTTATCTTTTTTGTTAGGTGATAACGATAGGAGAAGTAATGAGCGGTAGAATTAAGCAGGTGTTAGTGTTGAGTTATGTGCTATCTTGCCTTCCTCTATTGGGTGCGGAGCATTCGCAGCTGAAGGCATATCCGCCAGCCAAGGAGGGGATGAGTCGTTTTGTGATTGTCCTGCCGCATAAAGAACGAGGAGAAGATAAGAATTTTATGGTGGAGCTGACTGTGGGCAAAGAGATGCTTACGGATGGTGTTAATCAGGTTCGTTTAGGCGGCAAGATAGAACGTAAGGTTATTAAGGGTTGGGGTTATAGCTATTATGAAGTGACAGGATCACTGGCAGCTATGAGTACTTTGATGGCTACACCTGAAGGTGCGGCTAAGGTTAAAAAGTTTGTCGCGGGAGCGCCGCTGCAGATCAACTACAATAGCAGGTTGCCGGTGGTTGTTTATGTGCCCGAAGGGTATGAGGTTCGGTATCGTATCTGGAGTGCGCCGGAAAAAATGGAGTCTGCTGAACAGAAATGAATAGAATATTATTCACAGAAGCTGAAGTTGATAAAGGGCATATGATAGAGGTGTCTGATCATCGTGCTGTTCACATGCTTAAGGTATTGCATGTTGAAGTGGGGCAGTTGGTACGCATTGGCATTATCAATGGACCTATTGGTGATGCCGAAGTTGTTGGTATCGACGCCGGTCAAGTTACGTTAAATCCAGTTTGGGGAGATCTACCGCTTGCTAGTAGCTTAAGCTTACTGTTAGCACTGCCGCGCCCAAAGGTTTTGAAACGATTATGGGCGCCACTGGCATCGTTAGGGCTGAATAAGATTATTATTACTAATGCAGAAAAAGTGGAGCGTAACTATTTTGATACACACTGGCTGGAGCCAGAGAACTATCAGCCACTATTAGTCGCAGGGTTAGTACAGGCGGGAGATACTTTACTACCTGAGGTAATTATTCGCCGCCGCTTTAAACCATTTATTGAAGATGAATTAGATACTTTAATACCGGATAGCAGGAGGCTTCTTGCACATCCTCGCACAGGCCGTCACTTCCGTGATCTGCAACCTGACAAAAATGAATTACTGCTAGCTGTCGGGCCTGAAGGTGGCTGGAGTGAGTTCGAAGTAGACCTCCTCCAGCACCATCAGTTTCAGGCCGTCTCTGCTGGCTCACGGATATTACGAACCGATGTTGCCTGTGTTGCACTGCTAACTCTGGCAGGAGAGCTGGCAAGAATAGATAGTTAAGGAGAGTAGTGAACAGAATGAAATTGAAACATCTTAAAGTAAAAGTAAAAGAGTTTTCTCTTCCTGTAAATACCGTTATGGATACATCTGTTATGATTCCGTCCGTTAAGGGTGTGTGGTGGCTTAAGTATGGCGAACATGCATACTATTTCATGAATTTCCGAACATCAACAGGACTATGCTTAAAACTCAGTCATCACGCTATTATGAAACCCGGCATGGCGCGTCTCAAAAAATGTGCCACAAAACAAGGAAAGCTTGTTTCATTATTATCTAGTTTTTCATCACGTTTTCATTATGGATTCAATCTTCTTGAGCAGGTGATGTTGATGACGGTGCCGCACACAGTAACCCCTATTGGTAATAATAGATTTATTGTGAACCTTTGGTCATGGTGTGGTTATTTGCTTATTGATACTGATAATAAATCAGTTACATATCACCTTGTAGATGAAAAAGATGATGATTCTGTGTTAGGTTCTCAGCAGTGGTATGATTCGGAGAAGGGGGAACTATATGCCATGTCTTATTCGTTGAGTGGTTCTCTGGCCAGAATAGATGACCCTACCAAGTCGGTATCATTAAAGATTTTTAAACATAGATTAGATGGTGAAGAAAATGAAATTGTTTGGAGTGGCGAACTT